>OMSM01000002.1 GCA_900313745.1 uncultured Lachnospiraceae bacterium | reverse complement strand
GGAGCGGACAGGAAGACGAACGGGGGCGATTATGAACTCTCGGACCGGGAGATCGAAAACCTGAAGACGCTGACGGAGAACTATGAGCACACTGTTGTCGTCCTGAATATAGGCGGTGTCATTGACACCAAATACCTCCGTGACCGGGAAGGTATTGATGCGGTTCTGCTGATGAGCCAGCCCGGCTGCGCGGGCGGCCTGTCTCTGGCGGATGTGCTCACCGGAAAGGTATCCCCAGGCGGACACCTGACAGCTACCTGGGCGGAGGATTATGCTGATTATCCCTGCGCGGACAGCTTCAGTTATCTCAGCGGCGATCTGGATGATTCCTATTACCGCGAGGGTATTTATGTGGGTTACCGCTATTTCGACAGTTTTGGCATCCGCCCTGCCTATCCGTTCGGTTTCGGAAGGTCCTATACGGATTTTGCGGTCAGAGCGGTGAAGGCAGAGATCCGCGGAGAGTCCGTCCGGGTTACTGCGGCGGTGAAGAATACCGGAAGCGTGTACAGCGGGCGGGAGACCGTCCAGGTCTATGTATCGCAGCCGCAGGGAAAGCTGGATAAGCCCTTTCAGGTGCTCGCCGGTTTTGCGAAGACTGCGGAGCTGAGGCCAGGACAGGAGGAAACCCTGGAAGTGCAGTTCCCCATCCGGTCACTGGCCTCCTATGACGAGGAGCAGGCGGCTTATATTCTGGAGCAGGGAACCTATTACGTCCGTGTAGGTACTCATTCCCGCGGCACGCACATCGCGGCGGCACTGGTACTGGAGGAGGCCGTCGTCACGGAGCGGCTTCAGAACAAAGTCAGGCCGGACTGCGGGATGAATGTGCTTCACGCGGATCCGGACAAGTTCTGGACCTATCCCTCCGAGCCTGCCGAGAAGGCGGGAGCCCCGCGCCTGGAGATCATTCCTTCCACCATCCCGGTCCGGACGGCGGATTACAGAACGGATTATGCCGAACTGCATACGGACAGGACTGCCCCGGTCACCCTTGAGGATGTGCTGAGCGGAACCGCCTCGCTGGACGAACTGACGGCACAGCTCAGTATTCCGGAGCTTGCAGCCCTTACAGTCGGTGCGTCCAGAGGCGGTTTCGGCGGAGTCTCCACGGTCGGCGCAGCATCCAATTCCGTTCCCGGCGCTGCCGGCGATACGACCTCCGAGCTCGCGGAAAGCCGCGGAATCACGAATCTGGTGCTGGCCGACGGGCCTGCCGGGCTGCGTCTGTCCAGAACTTTCGTAACCGACGGGCAGGGCAATGTTGTGCCGGGACTGGGGGAATCTGCCTTCGGAAACCTGTTTGAAATGCTTGGCACACCTGCGGCGGAGCGCCCCGAAAATGCGGTGGATCATTATCAGTACTGCACTGCAATTCCTGTTGCCACCATGCTTGCCCAGACCTGGGATCCCGCAGTTATTGAGGAGGCCGGCGATATTGTGGGCGGGGAAATGGAGGAACTGGGAGCCGCTCTGTGGCTTGCTCCGGGAATGAACATTCACCGCAATCCGCTCTGCGGCCGGAATTTCGAATACTACTCCGAGGATCCGCTCCTCTCCGGGCTTTGCGCCGCGGCCGACACCCTGGGCGTACAGCGGCATCCGGGATGTGGTACCACCATCAAGCATTTCGCGCTGAACAATCAGGAGGACAACCGCAATCACTGCAACTCTCACTGCTCCGAGCGGGCGCTCAGGGAGATTTACTTAAAGGGCTTTGAAATCGCGGTAAAGAACAGCCAGCCTAAAGCTCTTATGACCTCCTATAATCTCGTAAACGGCATCCACGCGGCGAACCACAGGGAGCTGATTACCGATATCCTGCGCTGTGAGTGGGGTTTCCGGGGCCTCGTGATGACGGACTGGGGGACTACGGAACCGGGCCAGGGCTTTAAGTACGGTTCGTCCAGTGCCGCACTGTGCGTAAGAGCGGGCAACGACCTGACCATGCCCGGATCCAAAGAGGATGTGGATGCAATCATCGGGGCTGTCGGAAATGAACTCACACTGGCGGAGCTCCAGGCCTGCGCAAAACGTGTTCTGGAAGCAGTACTGAACCGCGCGGCCGCACTTGGAAGCGGACAGGAGAATCTTTATGCAGAAGAACGAACTGGAGAGAGAACACAGTGACTTTATCCGAAGCCACGGGGCGGAATGCACGGTCCTCCTTAAATCCGACGGGGCATTTCCCCTGGATAAGCCGTGCAGGATCGCTCTCTACGGCAGCGGTGCAAGGCGCACCGTAAAGGGCGGCACTGGCTCGGGCGAGGTGAATTCGAGATACTCCGTCACCATCGAAGAGGGGCTCACAAAGGCGGGATTTGAAATTACGACCAGGGACTGGATGGACGGATACGAAAGGGTGAAGGCCGATGCCAAAGCCGCTTTTCTTAAGAATCTGAAGCGCGAGGCAAAGGAGCGCCGCCAGAATGTGGTCGTGGTCTCCATGGGACGCACGCCGGATGAGCCGGATTATGAGCTGCCG
>OMSM01000155.1 GCA_900313745.1 uncultured Lachnospiraceae bacterium | reverse complement strand
GGACTGCTTTCTTCCGGGGAGCAGGAAAGGATGCCGGAGGCCTGAACCATAGATAACATTTTTGCAGGGGAGCGGGAATATGAAAGTCAGCAGGGGATGGACAGGAAAAGTAAATGCGGCGTTTCTCGCGCTGTTTATGGCCGTGATTACCGCTTTTTCGGCCGGGACCGTCAGTTGCGCCGCGGCGAAGGAAATGCCCGGAGGATTTGTATTTGACGCGTCTCTTTACGCCGCGCGCAACCCCGATGTTGCGGCGGTCTTCGGGGGGGATGAGACGCTGCTTTATTATCATTACCTCACCGCGGGAATCCGGGAGGGGAGGCTCCCCTATATCGGAGCAGATACGGATGCCCTCGCTCTCAGGGCGGATGAAGCCGCGGTTCTCGCGGCTGCGCTCGGGCAGCAGAACGCGGCGGAGCTCGCCGCTGCAGCCGCAGCAAACCCCGTCACTGTCACTGAACAGGCGGGAGTGCCGCAGGCTGTGCCCGGGATTCCGGCATTTCCTCAGGTGATTCCTGCAACTGCCGCATTGGTGGATCCGGCGAGGCCGATGGTCGCGCTGACTTTCGACGACGGCCCTGGGCTGTACGAGAGCCGCATTCTTGCTTCCCTCGCCGCAGTGGGTGGAAGGGCGACCTTCTTCCTGGTGGGACAGCGGGTCGGAAGCTACCCTCAGCAGGTACTGAATATTCTCGCGTCCGGGAGCGAGCTTGGGAATCACTCCTACAGTCACGGTGATATGTCCAGGATGTCCGCGGAGGATGTCATCAACACCGTGCTTGCGACGAATGCGGCGATTATTGCGGTCGCAGGCGTTCCGGCGACAGTGGTAAGGCCGCCGTACGGAGCCCTGAGCGATACGGCAGACGCAGCCCTGGGGGCAATGGGGTATGCCCCCGTTCTCTGGGATATCGACACGCTTGACTGGAAGACGCAGAACACGGCCTCAACGGTAAATTCCGTACTCTCCCATGTCAGGGACGGCGACATCGTGCTGATGCACAGTATATACGGGGCGACCGCCGCTGCGGCGGAGCAGATCATCCCGGTGCTGTCGGCAGCGGGGTACCAGCTGGTGACGGTGAGCGAGATGGCCGCACTGCGCGGGGGAATGATTCCCGGACAGAGGGTATACAGCTTCCGGCCTTAACCGGTCTCCGGCGATTCGCAGACCAGGCCGGCGAACCGGTAAGAAAAAATAAGTCCGAAGCGGCAGAAAGGCTGTATCAGCTTAGTTATAAAACATAGTTGACAAATTACGGCTGACCCTTATGATAGTGAGGAGGACATTGCAAGGTCTTTAGTAAGGATGTAAATAATCATGAATATGTTAACCGGCACAAGGCGCCGCACACTACGTTCGCTTTATGACGAAGCAGGACTCCCCCAGGATATCCGGAGGAGTCTTAACTTTATCCTCATCGGAAATCTGTGCGGCAATGTCTGCGGAATCATCTGCGGAGGCGGCACTGCGGCCATGGTCGGCCTCGTGACCTCCATGGGCGCGGACGACATGACCTTCGCCATTCTCAACGCTATCCCGCAGATCGCCGCGCTGATGCAGATCCCGTTCTCCATGCTGGTAAGCAGGACCCACAGGCGCAAGCGGTACATGCTCACCGTGGGAGTGTTCTCCAGGGTCCTCTGGCTGTTCTTCGGCTTCATCCCGATGATCATCCCAAGGGGACAGGTGAATTACCCGCTCTGGACGCTCATCTTCCTTCTCGGCATCTCGTCCTGCTGCGGATCAATGATCAACGTCTGCTGGTTCCCGTGGCTCTCGGACATCGCCCCGGTGGAGATCCGGAGCAGGTGGCTGTCCGTGCGCGATGTGATCCTCAACATCACCAACGTGATCATGGGCTTCGTCATCGCCTACCTTCTGGACAATCTCCCGCCGGAGACCAGATATGTCATCATCTTCCTGATCGGCGGAACGGTGGGCGTGATGGACATGCTGAGTTTTGGCTTCTGTACGGAGAAATACACCGCGCCGCCGAAGAAGCTTCACTACACCGAGGTGTTCCGGAACATCTACAGGAACAAGCCGTTCATGCGGTTCATGATTTTCTGGACGGTCTGGTGCTTCACCGCCAACATGTCCGGAACCTATATGAGCCCCTACTCCATGAACGTGATGGGACTGACCTTCACGCAGATCATGGTGTTTGCTACCGTGGCCTCCTGCATCGGGGCAATTCTCACCGTCCAGCGGTGGGGCAGCGGGATCTACAGCTTCGGCACGAGGAACATCATGTTTCTTGCCTGCCTCGGGGCTTCGCTCACTCCGCTGTTTTACCTCTTTTCCAGCCCCGGAAACATCTGGCCTACGCTGCTGCACAATTTCATCGGCGCGATGTTCTGGTGCGGGGGCAATCTCGCCTGCACGACCATGCAGATGAACTCGTCGGCGGAGGATACCAGGCCCTCGTACATCGCCGTGTTTTCCTGCGTCACCGCCCTCGCAGGCACGGCACTCGGCTCGCTTTTTGCGGGGACGCTCCTTAAGGCTTTTGCGGCAAGCGGCCTGTTCACGGGCTGGTTTGACCGCTACAAGATGCTCTTTGTTATTGCAACCGCGCTCCGCGTCGGCGCAGTTTTCCTTCTCATTCCCGGGATAGAGAACGACCGCCCCGTGACGATAAGGCAGACGGTTGCAAAACTCGTCCGGTACCGCTGAAGTTAACCGCGCCGGAGATGAGGCGCCATGCGCGGAATATACGAAATCCAGGCTCTTCCAAAAGAAGAGCCTGGATTT
>OMSM01000031.1 GCA_900313745.1 uncultured Lachnospiraceae bacterium | reverse complement strand
CGTCATGCAGGAGAGAACAGCCTTTTTGGCCTGTTCGTTCTCCCGGATCGCCGCCATCGTGTCGTGCACGGAGTAAAAGCCGGGCTTCGTCTCCAGGGTCCCGGCCACCTCCGAGACGCTCTCGAACCAGTTGATCGCGTCCTTTGTCTGCGTGAAGCCCTCGAACGTGAATTCCGGAAGCATCTCCGGGACGCTCTTTATGACGATGCAGTCGCTGCATTCGCCGGAGCGCGCGACGAGCGCCGTTCCCTCCGCGGAAATCGGGACGTCCTCAAAGATAAAGGTGTGGGCGCCGCTCTTCTCGCCGACGAGAACGCCGTCCGCATAGAGCGCTACTTTGTCGAGGTTGGAGTGAATCCTTACGGTCGTCGTCTCTCCCGGTCTCGCGAAGTACCTTCGCCCGTCGATGTGGACGAAGGGCTCCTTCCCGAACCATGCCTTGTAGACGTAGAAGGAATCCTTCTTTATCTTCCGGTCCATGGTGACGAGGCCCTTGTTGTTGCGGCCCATCGTCCCGCCCTCGCGGCGGAAGGAGCTGCCGAAATCAAACATGTTCCAGACGTAGGTGCCCCAGATGTAGGGACGGGACGCCCAGGTCTCGCAGGCGTTCTCATGCAGCAGCACCTGGTATTCCTCGGTGTAGTCCTGCTTCTCCGGGTGGTCGCTGTGGTAGCTGATCACGCAGTCGCAGCCGTACTCGGTCACTGCGAAGCGGCGGGAAGGATACTCGCTGTGGTACTTGTCGCACCATTCCGCGAGATCCGGCAGCTGGCCGCGGTACCAGCCGAAATAGTGGTTCCAGCCCTCGGCGTCGGAGACGTCGTGCAGCGGATGGTCCCAGCCCGCGTTGTACTCGTGCGCGATGACGGTAAGCCGCTTTGTATCCAGCTCCTTCACCGCGCGGTTTAAGTCCTCGTGGCAGGGGATGAGTTTTGCATTGTCGTTCCCGCCGATCAGGACCTCGTTGCTAAGGCCCCAGCAGAAAATCGAGGGGTGGTTGTAGTTCTGCGCGACGAGCTCCTTGATCTCGTTTACCGCCGACGCGTGCGCGTCGTCGTCCCAGCTCTGCGCGAAGTAGGGGATCTCCGCCCAGCAGAGGAGCCCCTCGCTGTCGCAGGCGTCGTACATTTCCTGCGCCTGCTGGTAATGCGCGAGGCGGACGGTGTTCGCCCCCATCTCCGCGATCAGCGCCGCGTCCTCCCAGGCCAGATCCTCGGAGAGCGCGTTCCCGAGATACAGGCGGTCCTGGTGGCGGCAGACGCCGCGCAGCGGATACTCCCGGCCGTTCAGGATGAATCCCCGCTCCGGATCGATCTCAAAGTCCCTCACGCCGAAGAGCGTGCGGACCTCGTCGATCACTTCATTGTGCTTAAGAAGCGTGATTTTCGCCGTATACTGGGCAAAACCTGTCTCCGGATCCCACTTCTCCACATCAGGAATATAGGTGCGGAGCGCCGTCTCTTCGGCGGCATCCGCGAAAACTTCCGAGACCGGCTCCTCGTCCACCCAGGCGGCGTCCTCCGATGCGACGGAGAGCGCGAGCTTCAGGCCGTCCTTCACGCCGGAGAGCTTCACGCGGGCACTCACCCACGCGCCGTCCCCGGCCGTCTCCGTGTCGATGTACACGCCGGGGCCGCCGTACTCGTCCAGGGAAATGTGGCTCTCCGGAACGCTCACGAGACTCACATAGCGGTACAGGCCGCCGTAGAAGGTGAAGTCCGCCCGCTGCGGGTAAACCTTGTCGCTGTAGCGGTTGTCGACGAGGATCGCGAGCACGTTTTCCCCGTCACGGACCTTATCCGTGATATCCGCGCGGAAGGCGCTGTAGCCTCCCACGTGCCTTGTGCAGAACTCCCCGTTGACATAGATCTCGCCGACGAGCCCCGCCGCGCCGGCCTCGACGTAGAGGCGGCCTCCCTCACGGGGCTGCTTCGGCGCTTCAAAACTTCTCACATACCAGTACGCCCCTCTCTCAAAGGGCACGCCGATCATTCCGTCGACCGCGTTCCAGGTGTGCGGGAGCGTCACCGCCTCCCAGCCCTCTCCCGGAGCGGGCATTGCCGGAGGTGCG
>OMSM01000068.1 GCA_900313745.1 uncultured Lachnospiraceae bacterium | reverse complement strand
GAGGGACTGGAGTTCCTCCCGGTTTTCCCCTGAGTGTGGATGCGAGGTTTGGCCTCGGTGAGGTACAGTAATGGCAGTGATCTTCAGAGCCATGACGGAAGAGGATTATGACGCGGTCTACGCGCTGTGGCTTACCATCGACGGATTCGGAATACGAAGCCTTGATGACTCCAGGGAGGGAATCGTCCGCTTCCTGAGGAGAAATCCCGGTTTGAGCGTCGTCGCGGTAGAGGAGGCGTCCGAAAACGCCGGCAAAGATGATAATAATCCCGGGGCAGAGCGCTCCGGAGAGGAGATCGTCGGCGCGATTCTCTGCGGAGAAGACGGACGCAGGGGCTGTCTCTACCACGTCTGCGTGCGCAGGGACCACCGCCGCAGAGGCACAGGCACGGGAATGGTCGCGTACTGCATGAAGGCGCTGAGGGAAGCAGGGATCAACAAGGTCAGCCTTATCGCCTTCACCAGGAACGATGTCGGAAACGCGTTCTGGAAGACGATCGGCTGGACGAAGCGGGAGGACCTGCACTACTATGACTTTGTCCTGAATGAGGAGAATATAACCCGTTTCATCGGCGAGTAAGAAAAGAGGAAATGCAAATGGCATCGGTGAACAGAGTCCCCGGAGGCGTAACAGCCGCAAAAGGCTACCGCGCGGCGTCCTGCGCGGCAGGTATCAAATATAAGGGCCGCACGGATATGGCTCTTCTTGTAAGCGATGTTCCGGCAGCCGCTGCCGCGGTCTTCACGAGCAACGTGATGAAGGCTGCGCCGGTGATCTGGGACAGGAATAACATCACATCCTGCGGGAAGGTCCAGGCAGTCGTGGTGAATTCGGGAATTGCCAACGCCTGCACGGGCGAAGAAGGCCTGGAGAGCTGCAGGAGGAGCGCGGAGGCGGTCTCCGCGGCACTTGGCATCCCCGCGGAATATGTCGCTGTAGGCTCGACGGGAGTTATCGGGATGCCGCTTCCCGACGACAGGATAATTAACGGGATAAACATGATGATTCCTGCCCTTTCGGACAGCATTGAGGCCGGAACCGCGGCGGCAAGGGCGATCATGACCACGGACACGGTAAAGAAGGAGTTCGCGTATTCCTTCGTCACTTCGGACGGAAAGACGGTCACGGTCGGAGGCATGAGCAAGGGCTCGGGGATGATTCATCCCAACATGTGCACCATGCTCTGCTACGTCACGACGGACATGGCGATAGACCGCGCTCTTATTGATGAGGCGCTGCACGGGGCGGTGGACAGCTCCTTCAACATGATCACCGTAGACGGGGACACCTCCACGAACGACACCCTGATCCTTATGGCCAACGGGCTTGCGGGCAACAAAGAGGTCACGGAGAAGGACAGCGACTACGACCTTTTCCGGGAGGCCCTCGGCCTGCTTACGACTGATCTCGCAAAACTCATGGCCAGGGACGGCGAGGGTGCGACGAAGAGGATAGAGATGCGCGTCCTGGGGGCAGATACCTTAGCCCACGCAAAGGTTCTCGCGAAGTCTGTCGTCGGTTCCAACCTGACGAAGGCGATGATCTTCGGAAAGGATGCCAACTGCGGGCGCGTGCTGTGTGCCCTTGGGTATTCCGGGATAGAGTTCGACCCGGCGAAGGTGGATTTATGGTTCGTGGATCCCGCGGGAGACAGGAAGCTGCTGCTCTATACGGGCGGGAAATTCACCGGCTACGACGAAGAGGACGCGGTAACCTATATGGAGGGCGAGGAGGTCGTGATGGCCTGCGACATGCATATGGGAGAGGCATCCGCCGTCGCATGGGGCTGCGACCTGACCTATGACTATGTGAAAATCAACGCCGACTACAGAAGCTGAAAGCGGGAGACCAATATGACGGAAAACATGAACGAGGCCCAGAAAAAAGCGGAAGTACTGATCGAGGCACTTCCCTATATCCAGCGCTTCAACCGCAAGATCATCGTCGTGAAATACGGCGGAAGCGCGATGAGCGACCCGGAGCTCTTAAAGAACGTGATCAAGGATGTCACGCTGCTTAAGCTCGTCGGCTTCAAGCCGATCATCGTCCACGGCGGCGGGAAGGAGATCAGCCGCTGGGTCGCCAAAACCGGCGCGGAGCCGAGATTTGTCAACGGCTTACGGGTGACGGACGCCGAAACCATGGAAATCGCGGAAATGGTGCTGGGCAGGGTGAACAAGCAGCTGGTCACCCTGATCGAGGAGCTGGGGATCAAGGCGGTCGGCGTCTCCGGAAAGGACGGAGGACTGCTCCATGTAAGGAAGAAGCTCTCCGGAGGAGAGGACATCGGCTTTGTCGGAGATGTGGACAAGGTGCAGCCGGGAATACTCCGGGACCTCATCGACAACGATTACCTCCCGGTGGTCTCCCCCGTCGGCTTTGACGACAGTTTTGACACATACAATATCAACGCGGATGATGCGGCCTGCGCGATCGCTAAGGCGGTCGGCGCATACAAGCTCGTCTTCCTCACCGACGTGGAGGGAGTGTACAGGGATTTCAGCGACAAGTCCACGTTTATTTCCAGGATGAGCGTCTCCCAGGCGAAGGAGCTTATGGAGGGCGGAAGCATAGGCGGAGGCATGATTCCGAAGCTCTCCAACTGCACATCGGCGGTGGAGGCCGGCGTCGGCCGGGTGCACATCCTCGACGGCAGGATGCCCCACAGCATGCTGCTGGAGATCTTTACGGACAAAGGAACCGGAACCATGTTCTACGCGGACGACGACAAAGAACTCGTCTGAGGAGGAATAACACAATGACTATGCAGAATCTGATCGATGAGGCGGAGCGGGACCTGCTCCATACCTATAACCGCTATCCCGTGGTTCTTGACCGCGGAGAGGGTGTCTACCTCTATGACACGGACGGGAAGAAGTATCTGGACTTCATGGCGGGAATCGCCGTCTTTGCTTTAGGGTACGGCAACGAGAGGTACAATGGCGCCCTGAAGGCGCAGATCGACAAGCTGCTCCACACCTCCAACTATTTCTACAATGAGCCTGCGATTCACGCCGCTGCCAAGCTTAAGGAAGCTTCGGGCATGGACAGGGTGTTCTTCACCAACAGCGGCGCGGAAGCTGTGGAAGGCGCAGTCAAGGCGGCGATGAAATACGCCTACACCGTGACAGGGTCGGCCGATCACGAGATCATCGCGTTCAACCACTCGTTCCACGGGCGCACCTACGGAGCGCTGGCCGTGACCGGAAACGCCCACTACAGAGAACCCTTCGGCGCAATGCCGCTGAACGCGAAGTTCGCCGATATCAACGATATTGAGTCGGTGAAGAGCTGTGTCACGGAGAAGACCTGCGCGGTGATCCTGGAGGTCGTGCAGGGAGAGGGCGGCCTTATTCCTGCCACGGAGGAGTTTTTGCGGGAATTAAGGGCACTCTGCGATGAGAAGGGGATACTGCTGATCTTCGACGAGGTGCAGTGCGGAATGGGCAGGACCGGCTTCATGTTCGCCTGGCAGCGCTTCGGCATTAAGCCCGACATCATGGCGTCGGCCAAGGCGCTGGGCTGCGGTGTTCCCGTAGGTGCGTTCCTCATGACGGAGAAGGTGGCGGAGAGCTCGTTAAAGCCCGGGGACCACGGGACGACCTACGGCGGGAATCCCTTCGCGACGGCGGCGGTAAACGCTGTCCTGGACATCTACAAGGACGAGGACATCCCCGGACACGTGCGGGAGATCACCCCGTATTTCGAGGAGACACTGAACAGCCTCGCGGCGGATTTTGACTGCATCAAAGGGGTCCGCGGGTGCGGACTCATGCAGGGACTGATCTTCGACAGGCCCGTTGCGCCGGTGATCTCGGAGGCCATGAAGAGAGGCCTTATCATGATCAACGCGGGAGCGGAGATTCTCCGGTTCGTACCCCCGCTCGTCATTGAGAAGGAACATATCGACGAGATGGCGGCGATATTAAGGGAGGCAATCGCGGCGGCGTTCTGACGGAGCCGTCCGGGACTTACGTAAAGATATGCGTTTTCGTTATCGATTATTATCCGCGGTACTGATCCTTATCATGCTGTCCGGCCTTATCTGGACTGCCCTTATGGACAAGGCGATGAAGGAAGTGCCGGAAGAGCCCTTCGCGGGAAGGGAGACAATACACCTCTGGTACACGGACAGCGCCCTCACGGATTACCTCAACAGCGTATCCGTCGCCTACAACGAGTCGCAGGACCGCTTCCGCGCAGAGCCGTCCCTGAGGAGCGGCGTGGAGTTCCTTGAGGAGATCAACAGGGCGAGCGTGGCAGGAGACGAGGACTTCCCCGACGTATATATCATAGGCAACGACCAGCTCGGCAAGGCAGCGATGGCGGGGCTCGCGTCCGAGGTGACGGACAAGGCAAGTTTTGCTGATACGGTAGTTTTCCCTCTGCCCGCGATCCGGGCTGTGACCTGGAACGGAAAGATCGTGGCCTATCCGCTCTACTTTGAGACGGCGGCCCTCCTTTACAGCAGCTCCTACTTAAAGGAGATGAATGAGGCGGCATCCCTGAGCGCCCAGACGGTCCCCTCCTCCATAACGGAGATCATGACGCTGGCGGACAGCTACGACGCGCCGGAGGGGCTGAAGCAGATTTTCTCCTGGGATGTGGAGGAGATCTTCTACAACTATTATTTCGTCGGCAGCGCGATAGATGTCGGTGGCCCCTGCGGCGACGACGTGAATACGCTGGATATCTACAACGCGGACGCGATAAAGGCGCTCATGTCGTACCAGCAGCTCGGCCAGTTCTTCTCCATTGATTCCGCCGCGGACAGCTACGACTCGGTGCTCGACGACTTCATCGAGGGCAGGATAGCCTTTACGGTGGCGACTACGGATGCCTGCGCAAAACTTAAGGCGGCAGCCGAAAGCGGCCGGTATGCCGGGTCTTACGGCGTGAGCAGGCTTCCGGACATCACGGACGAGATCAGGGCGCAGGGACTCTCGGTCACGCAGTGCATGGCGGTGAACGGCTATTCGAAGCATATGGCGGAAGCCAACGCCTTCATCAATTTCGTGCTGTTCGGGCATATTGACGGCTTCTATGACCGCACGGGCAAGGCGCCGGCGCTGAACGGCTACAGCTACAGCGACAGGCACATGGACGGCTTTTTCCAGGCATACGCGCTCTCGGAGCCTATCTCGAAGATGAGGGAGACGGAGAATTTCTGGATGCTTCTGGAGAACGTTCTCGCGGAGGTGTGGGACGGAGCGGATCCGAACGCTGCGCTGAAGCAGCTCTATGAACAGACTCTCGCCCAGATCACGGGTACGGAGGGGTTCGTCGCGGATCCTATTGCAAATCCTCCCGTGGAAACTGTATTCGCCGGGGACTGAAGCGGCCGGCGGCCGGCAGAGGGAGTCTTGCATTTTGGCAGCGCCGTGATAAACTGATTCTTACTTCATGCGGGGGACCCTTTTCACCAAGGTGAGGAGGTCGCATGTGTACGGTCGGATTATTGTTCACAGAATAAGGAAATTACTTGGAAGCAGGTCTGCCGGAGCGGCAGGTCTGCTTCTTGTCGTCATCGCGGTAAACT
>OMSM01000091.1 GCA_900313745.1 uncultured Lachnospiraceae bacterium | reverse complement strand
TTCTTCCAGAAAAAACTGATCCGCTACCACAGGAACATCCGCGAAATCAACTCCAAGATCACCGGCGACTTCAACGAGGGCATCACCGGAGCAAGGACCATCAAGACTCTGGTGGCGGAGGAGAGAGTTTTCGACGATTTTAAGGCGGACACCGTGAACATGCGGAAGACGTCGATCCGGTCGGCGCATTATTCCGCGCTGTTTTCCGCGGTCATCACGATGATCTCCACGACAGCGCTTGCGCTGGTGCTCTGGCAGGGAGGAAGGCTGTCGGTGGAAGGCCTCATGGAAATTGGTACTCTTTCGGTGTTCATGTCCTACGCCCTTGGAATCATGGAGCCGATCCAGCGCATCATCGAGACCATCTCCCAGCTGATCCAGGTGCAGGTGAACATCGAGCGCCTGACCAGGCTTCTGAATACCGAATCCGATGTGGCGGATACGCCGGAAGTGGTGGAGAAGTACGGCGATACCTTCAACGCGAAGAAAGAGAACTGGGAGCCCCTCTACGGAGATGTGGAATTCAGGGACGTCTCCTTCAAGTATCCCGACGGAGACGAATTTGTCCTCGAACATTTCAACCTCAAGGTGCCCCAGGGCTCCAACCTCGCCATCGTCGGAGAGACCGGCGCCGGGAAATCCACGCTGGTCAACCTGGTGTGCAGGTTCTTCGAGCCGACCTATGGACAGGTGCTTATTGACGGCAGGGACGCGAGAGAGCGCTCCCAGCTCTGGCTGCACAGCAGCATCGGCTATGTGCTTCAGACGCCCCATCTGTTTTCCGGGACGGTGCGCGACAACCTCCGCTATGGCAATCCCGACGCGTCGGATGAGGAGATCTACCGCGCGCTCAGGCTTGTGAGCGCGGAGCACCTTGTGGAGCGCATGGATAAAGGACTGGACAGCGATGTAGGTGAGGGAGGCGGAATGCTCTCCACGGGCGAGAAGCAGCTCCTCTCCTTTGCGAGGGCGATCCTGGCGGATCCCAGAATCCTGGTGCTGGACGAGGCAACCTCCTCGGTGGATACAGTGACGGAAAAGGCGATACAGGATGCCATCAAGACAGTCATCCAGGGCCGCACTTCCTTCATGATCGCCCACAGGCTCTCCACTGTCGTGGACGCGGATATGATCCTCGCCGTTCGGGACGGAAAGATTGTGGAGCAGGGCAATCACAGGGAGCTTATGGCCAGAAAGGGCTATTACTACGAGCTGTTCACCAGGCAGTATGAAGATATGGCCGCGGATATGGCCGCGAACCAATGAAGATTCTGCAGTTTTTGTTCTTTACAGTATATTTTGTACTGTCCCTTGCTGAGGTCCGGGCGGCCTCCGCAAGGGACACCGCAAGGGAGAAGAGGGTGAAGCCGCTGCTCATGCCTCTTCTTCTGGCGTTTTATGCGGCGGGAGTATCGGCGGGAGAGGGCACTGCGGCAGAGCCGCTCCTCGCTGCCGGTCTTTTGTTCGGATTTCTCGGGGATACTGTGCTGCTTTACCCGCGCGGCTTTGTCCCCGGGCTTGTTTTCTTCCTCCTCGGGCATGTGATGTACATCCCGCTTTTTCTCTCCCGGTCGGCGCTTCCGGGCTTTCTTAAGCTTACGCCTGTCTTCCTTGTCTGGATTATATTCGCCCTGGTCTTTGCCCCGAGGCTCCTTCCTAAGGTCCCGCGGGAACTGAAGCTCCCCGTACTGCTCTATATGGCGGTTATCCTTGTGATGAGCGCCTCGGCATACCTGCGCTTTATCACGTCGGCGTCCCCGTCCTCCGCGCTCTGTCTCGCGGGCTCTCTGCTTTTCCTTTTGTCCGATACGCAGCTGGCCTTCGTCCTGTTCGGTGAAAGAAAACCGCGGGGAGTGATGGAGACCTATCTGGCCGCCCAGTTTCTTATTGCGGTGAGTTTCCTTTGAGGAGGCGCCGTCGGCCTGCGTTTTTCCGTTTTGTGCCGCATGTGTTACAATAAGTCAATATCCGTATTGTTTCAGGAGATAATGCTGTGAAAATAATCATTGCCGGTGACGGCAAGGTCGGCTCAACGCTGACGCGCCAGCTCTCCGCCGAGGGCTGTGACGTGACCTTAATTGATATTGATCCCAAGGTGCTGGAGAGTTCCGAGGAGCGCTACGATGTCATCGCGATCCAGGGAAATGCCGCGTCCATGGACGTCCTGGAACAGGCCGGGGTGATGGAAGCGGATCT
>OMSM01000070.1 GCA_900313745.1 uncultured Lachnospiraceae bacterium | reverse complement strand
GAAAACCGTGGCCAATGTCGGCCAGCTGGCGACGCCCCTCGGGCTTCTCGGCATGGGCGCGAGCCTGGATCCGAAGAAGGTCTCCGGCGCGATGAAGCCTGCCCTTATCGCCTCTTTCATCAAGCTGGCAGGGCTCCCGGCGCTGACAGTCCCCGCCGCGGTGCTCCTCGGCTTCCGCAATGAGGCGCTGGCGACAATCCTGGTGATGACGGCCGCTCCGACGACGGTCTCCAGCTATATCATGGCACGGAACTTCGGCCACGACGGAACTCTTACCTCCAATACGGTGATCATCACCACCCTGGCCAGCGGGTTTACGCTCACGCTCTGGATCTGGCTCCTGAGGAGCCGCGGGCTGATCTGAGAGCCGTCTTACTCAAAAAGGAACAGCCCGTTGTTCAGGTAGGGCTTCCCGCTCAGCGCATCGACGACACGGTAACAGACCCTGCCCTCACTGATCTTCCACCCCTCGAACCGGACCTTCGTCTCCGGGAAGAGCGGATTGCGGAACTGCGCTGTAATCTTCTTAACTCTGGAATCATCGCCGCCCGCCGCCACACGTATCGCGATCCGGGCGGCCAGCCCCATCGTCAGATGCCCCTGGACGAGAATTCCCGGCTGATGCGCCTCCTCCCGGCAGTAATCTTCATCGATGTGAATCGGAAAATCGCTGATGCTGTTGCTGGCAAGGTTGTAGATCATGTGCATGGAATGATCTACATAGTCGTCCACGGAATAGTCCGGCTCCCTGTCCGGAATCACGGCTTCGCATCCGGGAACCGGTCTGCCGCCGAAGCCCCCCTCGGCGAACATAACGGTCCGGTTGTGGTTCTTTGCCACCAGACGCCCGATATCGTCGTACAGATACATCACGTTATCCAGGACAACGCCTTTCCCGGGCCCCCTGTCATAGACGTCCTCGAGAACGTAGTCCCACATAAAGGTTCCCCGAACCGGATCGATCGGCCGGAAAAGCTCAAGCTCATCGTCCCAGTCCAGCCCGCCGGCATGAAAATACTTCTGGATCCCCCCTCCGGGCATCCTGCAGACGTGGGTCCTCGGACTGATGAAATTGCTCATGAAGCTCGGCAGAAGCGCGAATGTGGGCAGTGCCCTGAAATCATCCCGATACGCGTAGGTGTACTTAAGCTCGTTCTTTCCGGCCCCGACCGCCAGCGCGTACAAGGATACATCCTTCCAGGTATACTCCCAGGACTGTGTCTCCACCCTCGAACCGATAAAATCCGTTACACTCTTCCGCTCAGGCATCGTATTTTGTCTCCCATACCACTTTTCTTTCGAACAGTCCCCGGATTGCGTCCTCATCATAGGAGAGCATCCTTAATACCTCCGTCGTGTTCTCCCCTTTAAGCGGAGCCGGCGACGCCTCAATTATGCCCATTTCACCGAACTTTACGGGCGTGGAGACCATGGGTACTGTCTGCCCGTCCCTCATCGCGCAGTCAAAGACAAATCCGTTTGCCCGCGCCTGGGCATCGCCCGCGACATCTCCTGCCTGGTTAACACGGCTGTGCACAATGTCAATGCCGGTAAACATCCGGTCTAAGTCGGCCCAGACATGATCCAGGAAAAACTCTTCCAGCAGCGCGCGGTTTGCGTCCCGGTTGATCATCAGTTTTGCCCGGTCCGAGAAAATGCCGGCGAGGTCCTCCCGGCCGATCACGGCGGCGAGTCTGGGGCCGATCTTGGGATAGTCCATAATGCCCAGCGTAAACCAGACGCCGTCCTTACTGCGGAAGAACCCGTCAAGAGGGCCCAGTGCCCCAGGCCTGCCGGAGGTGAGCCTGTCACCGAGGATAGCGGCGCGCTGGATTACACAGCTGTTCTGCCAGCACGCCGTTCCATACAGTGATGTATACACAGCCTCTCCCTTTCCGCTCACTGCCTGCTGGTAAAGGCAGGCTGCAAGAGCCGAGGCGAGAACATATCCGGTCATCACGTCCCCGCCCGCGAACGGGCTTCTTCCCGGCCTCTCCGAGGGATCGGCAGGATTGGTGATCAGGCCGCCGTAAGCCCAGTAGCTTACGTTGTCGAATCCCGGCTCCTCCGCCATCGGCCCCGCCACACCGTAACCGTTGATATGCCCCCAGATGAGAGAAGGGTACTTTGCGGAGAGTGTCTCGTAATCCAGCCCGTATTTCTTCAGGGAGCGAAGCCTGTAATTGGAGAAGAAGATGTTGGATCCGGCGATCAGCCTGTCCATGATCTCTCTTCCTTCCTCCGTCTTTAAGTCGATGGCAATGCTCTTCTTCCCGCTGTTGATGAGTTCAAAGTGCGGATTCTCCTGTTCATCCGCGCGAAGGCCCAGCATCGCTCCTGTGCTCCTCGAGGGATCCCCCCAGATCGGCTCCACTTTGATAACCTCAGCCCCCCAGTCGGCAAGGACCTTGCCGCAGGCGGAGCCTGCCCCATGCTGTCCGTAGTCACATACGATTATTCCCTTAAGCGGTCTGTCCGGCATCTTTCCCTCACTTTCCAAGATAGGTTTCCATCGTCGTCAGCTCGCCTTTCGCGCCGACGGTGTAGCACTCGAACTGCTCCTCGCCGTTGATTCCGCAGAAACAGCCGACATCATGCAGCGTATTCATATTGATGAGGAAGAAACCCTGGGTTCCTGCCTGCCGTTCCTCCACAAAGGTGAAAATGTAGAGGTGGTCATTGATCTTTATATAATCCGCCGGATTGGATGCCATCCAGCAATGATCGCCGAAGACCATCACATAGGAGTAATAATACTCCGATGAGTAGATATGCTTAAGCGGCGGCATCGGCTCCTTGTATGTCCAGTAAACCGCTTTCCCGACGAGGTCGGAGGTGAAGCCGTGCAGCGCGGCCGTCTGCGGGTAATCCCCGGCGATCCTGCCGAAGTAAAACTGCCTTGAGACCTCTCTCGCCTCATATCCGTTGCCGAAATGTGCGTCCGTCAGCGTGACAAGGCCTGTATTGGTGTCCGCGACGACCACCTTGAAGGCCGGCGGCACAGATCCTTTTATGATGTGGACGAAGAAATAGACTCCCTCCTCGATCTCATGTCCCTGGTAGAATACCTCCTGGGCGAGATCCCCCTGCCGGAAAGCCAGTGTATGCAGATCCCTGAATTCGTAGCTGAGCTCCTCATGACTGTCAAAACGGAAAACGAAGCGCTTTCCGACCAGCGAGGATGCGGGCGGCAGCGCGTAGGGCCCGTCTCCCAGTCCTCCGCTTGCGTACTGCTCCGGCGTGCTTTCGTCAAATTTCCGCTGCACCTCTTCGGCAGGTATGCTTCTCCAGCGCCTTGGCATTCTCTCCATAACTGTCCCCCTTCCGGACAAAACCAAGCAGTCCGGCCATATCAGCTGCTGTGAACAGTAACCATATCAGTATTATATCCTATTTTATATCTGCGCTATACTTTTCCTCTCCTGCCCTGCTGACGTATGATAACAGCAAGGAGGGCACCGCATGTCTGTTATCCAGGTAAGCAGCCTGACCTTCGGGTACGAGG
>OMSM01000054.1 GCA_900313745.1 uncultured Lachnospiraceae bacterium | reverse complement strand
GCAGATCCTGCACTGGGACTTCCTTCCGGGCCGGTCATCCTGACAGAGAGCGGCACCGCGCAGATCGCTCCGGGAGTGTGGCTCACCTCCTACAATTATCCCGAGATCGTCCCCGCGACGGCGGAGGCTCTTGCGGCGCAGACACAGAGTCCGATCTGGGCCGGGCCCGTGCTCACGAAGAGCGCGGGAGCAGTCAACGGTCCCAGCGGCAGGGAGGTTTATTACAACCTCGACATGGCGGTCATTGTGGACAAGATGCACTCCCTTGGATATGCGGCGGAGTACTGGGTCCGTCCGGACGGCGTGAAGATGTTCGGTCCCTTCGTCATGGTGGCCGCAGGCTATGATGTCCATCCTCTGGGCTCTCTTGTAGAGACCAGTGTCGGAACGGCGATGGTGGTGGACACCGGTGGATTTGCGAAGACGGATCCCTATCTGATCGATATCGCCACGGTATGGTGAAAAACGCGGAATCCGGAACAGGGAATTCCGGACTTAGGGACGGGGACGAACCCCTCCTTAACAGGACCGCGGCAGACGGAATGGACAGCGCGCAGGCTTCATGGCCTGCGCGCTTTTCTAAATTGAAAACTCCTCCTATTCATGCTAGATTAATCTCAATGCGATGAACTACGTGCCTCACGGGCATGAGTTTTGACGTAAGAGCTTTAGCTGACGCTGCCGGGCACACGGCACGAAAGGAGCAACAGAATGAAATTTACAGACGGCTACTGGCTGCTGCGCAAGCAGTACCGCCCGGTGTACGCAGTGGAGTGCGGAGGAAGCAGGATCGGGGAGGATTCCCTCGTTCTTTACGGTGTATCCCATCATATCAACAGCCGCAGTGATTCCGTCGGCGTACCGACCATCACCGTGAAACTGACAGCGCCCAGGGAAAACGTGATCAAGCTTTCGCTTGTGCACTACGCGGGTGCGGTATACCGCGGCCCTTTTGTGGAAGTGAGCTGTGACGGATCGAAGCCGGTCATCACGGAGGAAGAGGACACGATAGAGTTCAGGAGCGGAAACCTCAGGGCAGTCGTGGACAAGAGGCCTAATTCCTGGGGAATCCGGTTCTATGAGGGCGACCGCTATCTCACGGACACCGGCTACCGGAACATGGCCAGCATGCAGGACACGGTGACCGGAAAATCCTATATGCTCGAGCAGCTTGCCATCGACGGCGACGAGTGCATCTACGGCCTGGGAGAGCGGTTCACTCCCTTTGTCCGCAACGGGCAGAGCGTAGACATGTGGCAGGGCGACGGCGGCACCGCAAGTGACCTTGCCTACAAGAACATACCGTTCTTCCTTTCCAACAAGGGCTACGGCGTGCTTGTGGACAACGAGGGCGACATATCCTACGAGATCGCCAGCGAGAAGGTGGAGCGCATCCAGTTCTCGGCAGAGGGAGAGCGCCTCGATTACTACTTTATCGCAGGAAGCGATCCGATGGACGCGCTCACCCGCTACTGCGCGCTGACCGGGAAGCCCGCGCTTCCGCCGGCGTGGTCCTTCGGACTGTGGCTTACGACGTCTTTCACGACGAACTACGACGAGGCCACCACCAGCAGCTTCATCGAGGGGATGAAGGAGCGGGATATTCCGCTGCACGTGTTCCATTTTGACTGTTACTGGATGGAAGCCTACGAGTGGTGCAACTTCAAATGGGATCCTGCCACGTTCCCGGATCCGGCAGGAATGCTGAAGCGCTATCACGACAAGGGACTGCACATCTGTGTGTGGATCAATTCCTACATCGGACAGAAATCCCCTCTGTTCGATGAGGCGGCGGAGAAGGGATACCTTATCCGCAGAGCGGACGGAAGCATATGGCAGTCCGACCTCTGGCAGCCCGGCGGTGCAGTGATCGACTTCACGAACCCCGGTGCGGTGGAGTGGTACCAGTCGAAGCTGAAGGTCCTGCTCGACATGGGTGTGGACTGCTTCAAGACAGATTTCGGCGAGAGAATTCCGGTGCGGGACGTCGTATACTACGACGGCTCCGACCCGGTGAAGATGCACAACTACTATACCTTCCTCTACAACAAGGCGGTGTTCGACCTGCTTCTTAAGGAGCGGGGAGAGGGAGAGGCGGTGCTTTTCGCGCGCTCGGCGACCGCCGGCGGCCAGCAGTTCCCCGTGCACTGGGGCGGTGACAGCACGGCGACCTTCGCCTCCATGCGGGAGTCCCTCCGCGGAGGGCTTTCCCTGGCATCCAGCGGCTTTGCTTTCTGGAGCCACGATATCGGAGGCTTTGAGCAGACAGCATCGGCGGATGTTTACAAGCGCTGGTGTGCCTTCGGCCTCTTAAGCACCCACAGCAGGCTGCACGGCTCCCAGTCCTACCGCGTGCCGTGGCTCTTTGACGACGAGGCCTGCGATGTGCTCCGGTACTTCACGAAACTTAAGTGCACGCTCATGCCTTACCTTTACGGGCAGGCCGTCCGTGCGGCGGAGGAGGGCCGGCCGGTCATGAGGCCGATGTTCCTCGCGTATCCGGAGGACCTTGCGGCGATGTACCTGGACAAGCAGTACATGCTCGGCGACACTCTGCTCGTCGCTCCGGTGTTTAAGGAGAGCGGAGACGTGGACTACTACCTTCCCGAGGGCACCTGGATCAATGTGCTGACCGGGGAGGCCGAGTGCGGCGGACGCTACGTGCACAAGAACCTGGATTACTTCGGAATCCCGCTCATGGCAGCCCCCAACAGTATTCTTGCTGTCGGAAACAGGGACGACGTGCCGGATTACGATTACGCCGACGGCGTTGCGCTTTGTCTGACGGATTTTGAGGACGGCTGCATCGCGAAGACCTTCGTTCCCGATACAAAGGGCCGCAAGGTACTCGAGGTCACGGCCTGCCGCTCCGGCAGCAGGATTACCGTCACCGTAAA
Source organism: uncultured Lachnospiraceae bacterium (assembly GCA_900313745.1). Classification (GTDB taxonomy): domain Bacteria; phylum Bacillota; class Clostridia; order Lachnospirales; family Lachnospiraceae; genus CAG-791. The sequence continues at coordinate 1,731 of OMSM01000054.1, read as the reverse complement.
GGGCGGGAAGAACTATACGGTAAAACTCCTGGAGAAGAACCGGGAGTACAGCGTGGCCGCGGAGGGCGAAACTGCCGTGGTAACGCTTGGCAGTTAAATGTTCGGAAGATAAACGGTTATTCTTTCTTCTGTTTTGCCGTCTGCTACAGCAGAAGCACCGGAATTACTCCGGCGCGGCATCTCCCCGGCAGGGGAGGTGCCGGGGCAGGTGTGCAGGCGGACAGGTAAGGAGCTCTATGGAAGACCGCGAGATTATTGATCTTTACTGGGCCCGCGATGAGCAGGCAATCAGCGCGACGGATGAGAAGTACGGCGCGTACTGTTATACCGTGGCCAACAATATTCTCTATAACGATGAGGACAGCTCGGAGTGCGTGAACGACACGTACTTCCGGGCATGGAATGACATGCCTCCGTCCAGGCCTTCGGTGCTGAAGCTGTATCTGGCCAGGATCGTCCGCAACCTGTCGCTTGACCGTTACAGGGCAAACCACACGGCGAAGAGGGGAGGCGGCGAGTTCGCGGTGCTTCTCGACGAGCTTGCGGAGGTCATTCCCGACCGGTCCCTGGTGGAAGACCAGGTGGAGACGAGAGAACTGTCCGCCGCCATAGAGCGCTTCCTCGGAACGCTTTCCGAGCGGGACAGGGGAGTTTTCCTACAGCGCTATTTCTATGCGGCTTCCGGCGAGGAGATCGCAGAGAAATTCGGCCTTAAGGCCACCCATGTGGCGGTCATCCTTAACCGCGTCCGCGGGAAGCTTCGTGCCAACCTTGAAGAAATGGGGTACTCAGTCTGAAGATGAGCAGAAGAAATTGGAGTAATGAAACCGTATTCAGAGCAATCGGTGATATCAGCGACAGCATGCTTCTCAGGGCTGAGGAGGAAGAGCGGGAGCTCATCGCCCAGGCCAGGGCCCAGGCAGCGGATGAAGCCTCCGGGCGTGAAGAGCGCCGCGCCGGTCAGGGACGCCGCAGGCAGAATGCTGACAGCGTCGCGAGAAGAAGGGCGGAAGCGGATTCCATCCGCGGAGGAAATGCTGCTCCTTCCGTCGCCGCTAAGAAGAGCGGTGTGTCAAGTGACGACCGCTTCCTTGAGCCGAACAGGAAAAAGCGCAGATGGGGAGTGCCCCAATGGGCCGCAACGGCGGCTGTACTGCTGCTGGTGGCCGGATTGTCTGTCGCTGCGCTGCAAAGCGGGCTGCTTAAGCGCGTAATGCCTGCAAAGAGCAGCAGGGACGGGGCTTCCGCGGTGACGATGGCGGAGGCACCGGCAGTAATGCAGGAAGCGGCATCTGCCGTGGAGGAGGCCGCTCCCGAAGAAGCGCCGGCGATCATGATGAGCAAGCTCCAGGATGCGGAGGAAAGCGCCGCCGGACCAAGCGACAGCGAAGTGCAGGATGCTTTCCCGGCAGAAGCGGAAGAGGAGTATGATGAGGCGGCGGAGATGCCTGACGCCGGAAATGCGGCTTCGATGAAGAACGCTGCGGCCTCCGGAGCTGCTGCCCGGGGGGAAACCCCTGACGAAGAGCCGGCGGAGGCGGAGCTGATGATGGCGGCAGGCACTTCGGATTCGATGGTGCAGGACGCAGAGGAAGCTGCCGGGGACAACGCTGCTGTCATGGAAGCGGAGGAACCTGTGGATTCCCAGGCCGCCATGGCGGAGAGCGCGGCACCGGAAAACGGAGTTAAGGCGACCTTGAACGGAAAACAGGTTGTGCTGGCAACGGGCCG
>OMSM01000028.1 GCA_900313745.1 uncultured Lachnospiraceae bacterium | reverse complement strand
TATTCCGCGGAAAACCCGCTCTATATCGCGGCCATCGGAGCATTCACCAACGTGGCCTCCGCGTTTCTCATGAATCCCTCCATGAAGGACAAGGTGGTGCTGATCCTGCTCGGCGGAAACGCGCCGTACATGCCGCCGATGAAGGAGTTCAACCTCTCCCAGGACATCGCGGCCGGACGTGTTCTGTTCGGATCCGGCGCGCCGGTGGTGCAGCTTCCCTGCGCGGGCTGCGTGGACCGCTTCGTCACGGACCGCTATGAGCTGGAGCACTGGCTGGTGGATAAGAACCCGCTTGCGGACTACCTTGCCCGCAACACCATAGAGGAGGCGGAGAGCTACGCCTCCGGCACAGCCTGGACCCGCGTGATCTGGGACGTCACCACTGTCGGCTGGCTGCTAAATGACGGCGGGCGCTACATGAAGGACGAGATTATTCCGACGGAGCTTCCTACCTATGACAACAGCTATGAGCAGGGGCCGGAGGGAGAAGTGATGCGGAGGGTCTACTGGATCAACCGCGACGAACTGTTCACGGCGCTGTTTAAGAAGCTGGTTTAGTCTGCGGTAATTTCACGGGGCGGCTTCCCCAGGGCAGAGGAAACGGAGCGAAATGAGCCTTTACGCCATCGGAGACCTTCATCTGCATTTTCAGGCTGAGCTGAAGGCAAGAGCACAGCTGACAGACCGGGCCTGGAAGAAGCACGAGGAGAAGTTTCGGAAGAACTGCGCAAAACTCGTCCGCCCCTCGGACACCCTTCTCCTCCTCGGCGATCACAGCTGGGGACGGAACCTGGAGGAATGCGCGCAGGATTTCGAGTATATAAAGGCACTCCCCGGAAGAAAGATCCTCCTCCGCGGCAATCACGACATGTTCTGGGACGCGAAGAAGACGGAGAGTTTAAACCGGCAGTTCGCCGGGGAGCTTGAGTTTTTGCAGAATAACTATTACAGCTACAGGGATTACGCCCTGGTCGGCACCAAGGGCTTCACCTTCGAGGGGCCGTTCTGGCTGGATTCGCGAGGGCGGATCATCGACTGGGATGAGAAGGCCGAGATGCACGCGAAGAAGCTGGTGGAAAGGGAACTGGAGCGGTTGAGGGAGTCCTTCGAGGCAGCTAAGCGGGACGGTTTTGCGAGGTTCATCATGCTGCTTCACTATCCGCCCACCAATATCCTCGAGAAGGAGAGCGGTTTCACCCGCATGGCGGAGGAATACGGCGCGGAGCAGGTGATCTACGCCCACTGCCACGGGGAGTCCAGGTTTCACGACAGCATAGAGGGTGAGTTTCACGGGATCCGCTACAGCCTGGCGTCCGGGGACTTCCTCCGGTGGATGCCGATGACCGTGCTCGCGGACGGTGACCAGGGGAGTCGGCCACAGACTGCCCGGCTTTTTCCGCAGCCGCTGCAGCGCGGTAAGGCGCAGGATCAGCAGTGACCGAAGAAGGAGGAAACGAGTCATGCCGGATTATACTCTGATGGCAGAACAGATGCGTTCTCTCGCGGAGAGTGAGCCCCTGTGGCTGCCGGTGCTCGCAAACGCATCGGCACTTCTTAACGAAGCGCTCCCGGATCTTAACTGGGTCGGATTCTATCTGCGGGATCCCGGCGACGGAAGCCTGGTGCTTGGCCCGTTCCAGGGAAAAACCGCATGCATCCGCATTGCGGAGGGAAGAGGAGTCTGCGGTACCGCAGCCGCGAAGGACGAGATACAGCTGGTGCCGGACGTGCATAAGTTCCCCGGGCACATCGCCTGCGACAGTGCCTCCAATTCGGAGATCGTGCTGCCGGTACATTCCGCCGGAGGGAACGGGGAGACCGGCCGGCCGGGAATCGCTGCGGTCCTGGACATCGACAGCCCTCTGTACAACCGCTTCAGTGAGGAGGACCGGGACGGGCTTGCAAAGATCGTCAGGGTCATCGAGGAGTGCGCGGACTTCTCGACATGGTACGCACTCTGACGGCAGGCCCGCGGCTGCCGCACAGACATTCACACAGCAGTGGCCGGCGTGCAGAAGAAGGCATTACAGCAAGGCAGGAGGAAAAAGACATCATGAAAAGAATACAGCTGCAGTTTTCCGTGGCCGCCGGCAAGCGGCTCATCGCCAGGGGCCTTGCTTCCCGGGAGGATATCCGGGAGGCCGCGGCGGAGCACACCGTTGTCATTATCACCGGGACGACCAACAGCTATCTTGCGGAGGAGCTGCTGAGCGCTCTGGGTCTTGAAAAGAACGCGGACGGCACAAGTTTTGACCGCCGGGGCTTCTACCGCGGAATCATCCGCGGAGGCCTGTATAAGGGCGAGGTCCGCCAGCAGGCCGAGGACGTCGTCATCTCCGGGGGTGAGCGCATCACCGGAAAGACCATTTATGACGCCGCACCGGAAATGGGCGCCGGGGACATCATCTTTAAAGGAGCAAATGCCGTAAACCTCCGCGACCGTCAGGCGGGAATCCTTATCGGAAACCCGCAGCTCGGCACGATCATGCCCGC
>OMSM01000174.1 GCA_900313745.1 uncultured Lachnospiraceae bacterium | reverse complement strand
GGTTTTGCCTCTGTCAGGTACTTATATGAACAGTCTTATCGACAAATATGTAAAACTTCTGGAAAACGTCTATAAAACCCAGGTGCTGGAGAGTGCCGGAGGGGCGGGGGGACCGGATGCCCACGGCAGGTCCCGGGATACGGACAAAACCGCGAAGACGGAGGGAATACTGCGCTGCCTTGCCAAGGCGGCCTTCCAGTTTGAAACCGTTTCGGAGAGTGAGGCGCTTGCCGGTGAGTATTTCCGCGGGCTTGCCGGGATTAATATCGGACTCGCTTCTCATGTGTACCATCGCTACGCGTCCTTTGCGGAGACGGGGGCCGAAAGCGCCCGCAGCCTGCTTCTTTCCGAAGTGAGGAGGCTGTTCTCGGGGTTTGGCGGCGAGGAGCCGTTCCGCTTAAGGAAAGTACTGAATGAGGCGAGACAGCGGATACAGGGCGGCGCTGCGGCGGCGAGGCAGGACAGCGCCTATCTGGAACTCCTGCGGAAGGTGGAAACCCTCGCGGACCTGTGCTTCTCTGTCCTTGTGCTGGAGGACGACGAGCTGGAGAAGGAGATCTTCGGCAACGTAGGATTCCTTATCGCCGACAACGACAGCTGCAACGCCTTCATCGACAGGGTCTGCCTTCTCATCAACGCCCTCGACGAGACCGCGCGCGGGAAAACCGCGGTCCGTTTCCTTTCCTACATCAAGCGGTTTGAGTGGCGTGCGAACGATCCCATGGTGATCCGGATGGCGATCCGCTTCAATCTCTATTCCACGATCATCGGCAAGAACCACAAAGAAGAGGCCGACACGTTCTTCCGGGAGCTTGTCCGCCGCCGCAGTTACCGCTATTTCCGGCATGCGGAGAGGGTGTTCCCCGGGGTGAGCTTTGACTCGATCGGGACCACGGCGGAGGAATTTGTCGCGAAGGTTATCGGGGAGTATCCCGGAGAGATCTCCGCCGAGGAGCTGGTCGACGGCCTGCGGGTCGCCGACAGCCTGATCATGCGGGACGGGGAGGACCTTCAGAAGCTGGATTACTGGTGGCGCCTGGTCAGTGAGGCTGCCGGCGGAGAGGATAATCCGGACAACGGTCCGACGGCTAAGGCCGCAAGTGCGGAAGGGAAGCCGCTCAGGGCAGGTTTAAGCCGCGCCGAGCTGAACTTCTTCAGGGTCTACTACACTCTGCGGGGGCTGGAGATCGACAGGGACGGTGTTCAATCCGCGAAGTTCGGCGGGAGCCTGCCGGAGACTGTCGATATAAGGACCCTCGACGGGCTGGAACAGCGGGTGACTTCCCGGATCATCGAGGACTGCCCGGAAAAGGCAAAGAGTTTCCTCGAGGCGCTCGGCGAGTGGAATTACTTCCGCTTCAACGAGACGGAGACCGTATTTAAGGTCAGTGTGCCGGACGACGGCGCTGCCGGGTACCTGACGATCCTCTCCCGGTGCTGCACGGCCGAGGAGATGGTCGCCGTCTACATGAACAGCTTCTTAAGAAGCGCAGTCCCGGTGAATGTGCTCCTTGGACTGATTTACAAGTATTCCCCGAACCAGCGCAGCGACGTACTCATGGTGAAGCGCCTCTTCGACCCGTACCGGATGGTAGGCAGAATCATCAGCTTCCGCGACAGGATATACGTGGAGGCGGTGTCCTTCAACACCGGCGGGAAGAAGCTCAGGGTCTTCCGCATGAACGACACGGTCCGGATGGAGCTGGAGAAGTACTACCGCAGAAATTCCCGCGAGAAATCCAATGTTTACATCCATTTCAAGATCACTGCGGCGATGGTCGACGAGTTCTTCGATCCCCAGGTGTGGCTGGACTACTCGGAATTCATTCCGACGGAAATGAAAAAACTCAACAACAGCGTGCTGGAGAGTTTTATCAGCGCGCTGAGGAAGGTCAGCCGCAGTGCTTTTGCGGATGAGGAGAGCCTGGATACGCTGAAGAACACGCCGTTCATCCCTGTGTCCCAGGTGATTGCCTCGGACATCGGGCTTGAGGTGATAAGGTGCCTGGACAGCCTTCCGGACAACCGCGAGAGGGTGGAGCTTCTGCGAGGGATAAGGTGCAATCATTACATGTGCTGGCGTTCGGAGAAGGTGAACTACGGAGACCTGGGGGACAAGCCGTCGCTTCGCGGATTCCTGAGGGACGTGACCATGGACCGCGGCTCGTTCGAGGATAAGTTTTACCTCTACTGCAACACGGCGCTGAGAGCGAACATCTATTTTGATTTCTTCCTTTCCCGCTGCGGTTTTCCC
>OMSM01000418.1 GCA_900313745.1 uncultured Lachnospiraceae bacterium | reverse complement strand
TCCGAGGGGAGCAATGAGCTTCCGCCGGACGAGCAGGGCGGGGATGCCGTTCCCGACGGCAATGTTTCCGCGGGAGGCATAGGCGACATGCCGGACGACATCCCGTGGGAGGAGCCGGAGGATTCGCCTCTCAGCTATCTTCTCCCTGCGGGCATGGTCGCGCTGAGTACCGGACAGCGGCTTACGGCGGCGGAACTGGATGCACTTAACGATGCACTTTCCGACGACGACAACGGCTTCTTCCAGTGCGTCTACTCCAGGCCGGAGGAGATCGACTGGTGCCAGGTGTTCTACAACGGAGCCGGGATCGGCGAGAAGGCGGACGACGAGATCTTCGACGCTTTTGAGGACGAGTACGGCGAGCTTTACACCGGGCTTACTGTTATTGACTATGCGGCGCTGGAGGACTTTGTCTGGGACAGGACGGAGACCGAGTACCGGGAGGCCAGGAAACCGCTGTGGGTTGAGGAGAGAGGCTCCGACCAGTGGTGGAAGTACCTTAACGGCAAACTTGTGTTTGCTCACGGGGATACGAATTACCGGCCGGTCGAGTTTTTGTCCGGAACAAAGGACGGCGACGTTTACCGCCTGATTTACAGCAATTACATTAACAAAACTTACGCGCCGAGGAACTACGTGGCCACGGTGCGGATCGAGAACGGCGACTGGATCTTCCTCTCCAACGTCCCGGCCGACGCGCCGGTGCCGCTGGATCTCCTCCGGATTGAGTTCTATGAGGACAAGGAGGCCGCAGAGGAGGCCGCCGGAGAGGATATTGTCGACATCGTATATGATCCGGAGCTGCTGTCCGGCAATCCGGGCGAGGCGAATGGCTTTGCGGTGGTTACCGTGCTGGCAGACGATGTGACGGTCCGCCTCGACATGGAGGACGTGTTCGGCGACTCATGGCACTACGCGCTGGCGCAGAGGAATATTCACGTGCCGACTAAGCGCCTGTACGAGGACACCTTCGAGAAGGGGGACAAGATCCTCGTGGAGGCCGGTCTGCCCTGGCTTGCCACAAGGCGGATTTCCGCCGCGAAGGGCGAGATGTACGGCGAGTACTGGTTTGGCAGCGACAACTGGCTCTATCTCTTTGATGAGGACGGAATTCCGCTTGACCGATATGTAACCGGTCACGACGCGGAGGCCGAGGGGCGGGGGCTTCATCCCTCCACGAAAGGGGAAACCGCCCAGACGCTGGAGGGCGACTGGATTTACTTCGACCCGGAGACGGAGAAGCCCGCTGCCATCCTGAATATCCATGACTACGGCTCCATGACGCTGGAACTTCTCGATGAGCACGGCCAGGCTTCCGAGACCTACGAGGACCTCTGGGCGCGCTTCATGAACATATACACGGACGTGGAGGATGCCCCGGATACACTTTCCTTAAGCATCTACAACGATGCGATGTACGCAAAACTTCCGCTTCCGAAGAACGTAAGCCTGGAGTCCACGGCGCTCGGCGACTACTTCTGGTTCGGGACGCAGGAAGAGGATTTCCAGGAGCTGACGCTGGTTCAGGCCAACAACGGCGAGGGAGTTCTCAGCTACGTCCTGGGAGACGGCAGGGACGAGAGGGAGTTCACCTTCACCTTCCGCCGCTATACCGGCGTGCGCACCTGGAAGAGCGCCTACAAGGACAAACTGGTCCGGACGCTGCACGACGGGGCGTTCTCCGCAGATTACGGCAATACGGAGGATATGTTTGTTCAGTGGCGCCTTTACGATATCGACAAGAACGGGGTGCCGGAGCTCTTCCTGCTTAAGGGAGAACAGATGAACGAGCGCACCGTGGAAATCTATACCATCGGCGGAAACGGCGCTCCGGAGCAGTGTTTCTTCGAGGGAGAAGAGGACAGCCCCATCGATGCGCTTTACATGTATTATTACAGTATTCCCAAGGAAAACGGTGTCGTTTTATGGACGAACTATAAAAACAGCAGTTCGGTCATGAGAAAGGTCACTCTGGACGGAACAGTTCTCTCCGAGGAGTTAATTCATGAAGAGTCGCTCTATGTGAACAACGAAGAAGCAGAGCCCGCAAGCCCTTCCGAGATTATTCCCGGGTCCGGGCCGCTCTCCTGGTTCCTGCCGGATGTGCTTCTTCCGGTGGATGACTATGAAATGTGGGCCTCTCAGTCCGGCGATCTGGACGTCACGGAGCTGGAAGGCGATTCGGCCAACCCCTTCGTGTGGTGGCGGATCCGGTCCATGGGCTACCCGGACGAAGCCGCACCTGTCGATGAGGACAGGCTGAACGAGCTGCTGAATGCCGGCCCGGAGAACATGATCCTGGTGCAGACCGTGCCGGAGGACAAGTATCTCAACCATCCCGGCGAGATCGCGTTTACCTGGCTCTTCAACGGCGG
>OMSM01000135.1 GCA_900313745.1 uncultured Lachnospiraceae bacterium | reverse complement strand
CTGGTCGCCGCAGGCCCTCAGCTTTAATTCTCCGGAATCGTAATACCGAACCAGCTGCCCCGCCGGGAGTAATCCCGGCGGGGTTTTCTTATGGTAAAAAATGAACTTACAGGGAAATAAAACAACTTGATTTGCCAAAACCGTTTAATGAAAAATGATCATATGTACTGCGAATAGATCAGGAGAACGGGAAATGGCCAGTGTATACATTATTGACGATGAGAGGACGGTCCGGGAGGCACTGCAGAGATACATTGCCTGGGATGAGCTCGGGGTAGAGCGGGTCAAAACCTTTTCCGGCGCGGAGCAGGCGAAGGAAGAACTTATTCAGAATCCTCCCGAGATCATTATTTCCGATATCCGTATGCCCAGGATGGACGGGATACAGCTTGCGCAGTATATAAGGGAGCACAGCATTCCGTCCTCGGTGGTTTTCATCAGTGCCTACAGCGATATTGAGTACTACCGCCAGGCAATGAAGCTGGATGTGACGGCTTACGTCGAGAAGCCGATTCACATGGACGAACTCACCGAGATCCTGCGGAAGCTCCTCTCGGAAATTACATCGAGACAGGACAGGGAGGAACAGGTCGCGCTTGCGGGAGAGGTACTGGACATTTCCGCCCGATACGTCGAGGAGACGTTTATTCGGGATCTGACCCGGGGAAAATGGAACGCCCAGCTGCTTCCCCTGATCAGCCGCAAAGGTACAGTCGTGAACAGAAACGGCTATTTTCTCTGTGTAATCCTGGAGCAGAAGGACGGCGGCGAGCTCGACGAGGATGTTTATCTGAATCAGGCAGCGATATTACTGCGCGGCTGGTTTGACCGGGACAGGATCCTTCTGGCGGAGAAATATCAGAGAATCCGCTGCATTATCTCCTCGGAAAGCTTTGACAGACTGGAGAAGGCAAAACAGTGCATGATCCGCGATTTCCGGGAAAAAAGGGAGAACACATCCGGCTGGTTTGCGGCGCTTTCCGCGGTTAACCACAGCTGGAGACAGATCGAGGCAAGCTATCAGCAGGCGGTGTCCCTCATGAACATGCGCTTCTTTACCGGGTACGGGCAGGCGGTTGATTATGTTGAAGACATTGCACCGGATGAGGATGAATATACTAGGCAGATCCGGGGTATCAGCACCAGTTTTGCCGGGGCGGTGAGGGAAGGTTCCCTGAAGCAGGCGGAGGCGCAGGTCCGGATGCTCCGCGAACTGGTTATGAAGGACAGGATGGCAAACCCTGACGCGGTCCGGGGACTGTTTTTCAACCTGTACCAGATTCTCCGGCAGCGGGACTGGTCACCCGGAAACAGCGCAGCATCCGAGGAAGAGCCGGAGTGGAATTCGCTGATTTATCTGAATACACTGGACGAATGCTGCGACTATCTCACACGAAGCCTGAAACGGTACTTCGCGGATGAGGCGCAGTATCTTTCGGATAACCGGATTGTGGACTCGGTACTGAAATATGTGCAGCGGCATTACAAGGACAGCAGCCTTTCGGTGATGGACGTCTCGGAAGCCATCAATATATCCACACAGTACATGACCAGGGTTTTCCGCGAACAAACCGGAATAACCGTGGGACAGTACATCAGGGATCAGAGACTGGAGTACTCCTGTACCCTGTTGAAGGATACGTCGCTTTCACTCGGGGAGATCGCGGAGAAGGCAGGATATGCCAACGAGAGCTACTGGGGCAAGGTGTTCCGCAAGCAGTACGGGATGCAGCCCTCGGAGTACCGCAGGTGGCTGGAGGATTATGAGAAAAGCAGAGCATCGTCAGGTACGGATACCAATCATTGAGCGAAGGCTGTTTATCCGCCAGCTGTGGATTTTCCTTATCGGGATTATTCTCTGCGGGCTCCTGATCCTGGAGCGGAACTACCGCTTCGGCAACCGCGAGAGAAGGGAGAATGCTGACAAAAACTACTCCCAGATCCACGCGATGCTGGAGGAGAAAATCGGGAACTACTACTATGCCTCCTACCTGATCCAGAACTCCCGCGAGGTGATCGAGGCCCTCGAGCGCGGGGAAACCGGGACCATGGAGCGCTTCAACGCCTCCCTTACCCTGCTCTCGACCCTGAAGGCCCTCTATCCGATTACGCTTTACGCGCAGTCGGAAGGAACCATCGGGAATTACATCGCCTTCCAGAGAATGGAGGAACTGGAGAAATATCCGGAGTTCGAGCTCCTCTCGAACAGCGAGATGTCGTATATCTGGCTGCCGGAGGAGACAAGCTTCATCAGCGGGATGAACACGCCGGAGCAGACAATTCCTCTCATCCGCAAGATCGGCAGCAACAAGGCACCGGCGGCTTATCAGATGCTTCGGGTGAGTAAACGCGAGATCACCACTATCATATCTCCTTACGAGCATGAAGGAGTGGTCGGCATTTATGCCTGGGATACAGACCGGATGATCGCCGGGACCTCGGAGGAGGCGGAATCGCTGGCCGGATTCTGCGTGAAGAGCGGGGTGATCGATCCGGACAGGGGATCCGGCGGATGGATTTACGCCTCCCCGGACGGAACAGGCGGTTACCTGAAGGCGCAAAGGATTGCGGGGACGGACTGGCTTCTCCTTATGTTTATTCCGGTGATTACCAGGAGATCCATGGTCACTGAACTTGCCGTGCCGTGGATGATCCTCTTCATGGCGGTGGGCCTGGTGCTCTATCTGAGCTTCCAGCGGTACAACAGGGAAGTTTTCCACAGAATACTGCTGATCCGGAACAGCATGGACGGACTTCTCCGCGACGAATTCGTACCCGTGCCTCTGCAGCAGGAGAGGAACCGGGACGAGATCGATACCCTGTCCGGCTACTACAATGAGACTCTCCGAAGAATGCAGAAGATGATGGAGGACCGTCTCGGGGCGGAGAAGGAGAAGAGGAGGCTTGAGCTCGATCTTCTTCAGGAGCAGATCAGCCCTCATTTCCTCTACAACACCCTGGAAATGATCCGCTGGGAGGCGATCGCCGCCAACGCGCCCCACGTCGGGGACATGATCCTGGAGCTGTCTGATTTCTACAAGCTGAGCCTGAACGGAGGCCAGCTGATGGTGACCGTCGAAGATGAGATCGAACATGTGAAGCATTACCTGAGCCTGCAGAATTACCGTTTTGACAAGAACATCAAGCTGGACGTCTCCGTGTCCCCTGAAGTCATGAAAAAGCCGATTCCCAGGCTTACGCTGCAGCCCCTCGTGGAGAACTCCTTCCAGCACGGCTTCCTGGAGAACGACGACCAGGACGACATGATGATCGAGATCTTCGGCCGCTGCAAGGGCGATACGGTAACGATCGCCGTGCGTGACAACGGAAGAGGAATGAGCGCGGAAGAACAGGCAAAACTTCTGACGCAGGACCGCAGCGACAAGGCGCACAGCTTCGGCGTCTACAACATCCATACCCGCATCAGGCTCTACTGCGGCGAAAACTACGGGCTGAGATTCGAGAGCAGGGAGGGAGAGGGAACGACAGTTTACGTCGATCTGAAGAACGACCCGGAGATTCAAAATTGACTTTTAAGGTGAGTTTTTTACTATAGTTGCCCGCACATCCCGATAGATAGAATGAGATTGGAAAGGAGAGGGATGTGATGGCAGCGGATAAAACATCGAAACCGGACAAGGGAAAGGGGACAAAACTGCTGAAGAAACTGCGGAAGCAGTGGCAGCTTCAGCTGGTTGCGCTGGGTGCGCTCGTCCTTCTTTTCCTTTTCTGTTATATGCCCCTGTTCGGAATTGTCATAGCCTTCAAGGACTATACGGTCAACATGGGCTTCGCGGGAATCTTTACCAGCAAGTGGGTGGGATTCAAATGGTTTGAGCAGCTGTTCACCTACTATCAGTTCAAGGACATCTTCAGGAATACCCTGGTTCTCAGCTTACTCAAACTGATCTTCACCTTCATCTGTCCGATTATTCTCGCCCTTCTCCTCAATGAAATGCGCGTGAGCGGATTCAAGAGGGTAGTCCAGACGGTCAGCTACCTGCCGAACTTCATCAGCTGGGTGCTGGTTTACACGATAGCGATGGCTTTCCTCAGCACGGATAAGGGCATCATCAATGAGGTCCTTATCAATCACGGCTGGATCAAATCGGCAATCCCCTTTCTCTCCGAACCGAAATTCTTCTACGGCGTAGCGGTATTTTTCTCCGTCTGGAAAAACTCCGGCTACTGGGCGATCATCTTCCTCGCCGCAATCTCCGGAATCGATTCCCAGCTGTACGAGGCTGCGGAAATCGACGGAGCAAGCCGCTTAAAGCGCCTCTGGTATATCACGCTTCCCGGAATCAAGTCCTCGGTCGTCACCGTGCTGATCCTTTCCATCGGCGGCCTTCTGGGCGGCGGAATGGGCGGTTCGAACTTCGAGCAGGCCTACCTCTTCGGCAATACCGTGAACTATACCACCTCCGAGATACTGCAGACCTACGCATTCAAGACCGGTCTTTCCCAGGGAAGGTTCGCCTATGCAACGGCAGTTGACCTGTTCCAGTCGGTGATCTCGGTCTGCCTGGTCGTCACCGCGAACCTGGTGGCCAGGAAGACAACAGGGGAGGGATTATTCTGATGAGGATCAAAAGAAAAGAAAAGGAAGCCGTATCCAGGCGCAAATATAAGGCAACGGCGGAAAACCTGATCATTGACAGCGTCGTGTGGATCCTGCTGATCCTCATCCTGATCATCACCGCCTATCCGTTTTACTACATTGTGGTCGCCTCCTTCAGCGAGGGGTACGATTTCATGCGCGGCGGAGTGTACTTCTTCCCCAGAAAGTTCACCCTGTTCAATTATCAGGCACTGTTAAGCAATGAAAAGTGGATAAGGGCATTCGGAGTATCGACGGCGCGCACACTCTTAGGCACGCTGCTGACAACGGTGATCACCTGCCTGGTCTCCTTTACGTTCTCGAGACCTGACCTGGCCTTCGGCAAGTTTTACCGGTTCCTGGTGGTGTTCTCCATGTATGTCTCCGGCGGTATCATTCCCTATTACATCACCCTCCGGAACCTGCACATCGTCAACACCTTCTGGGTGTACATTTTTCCGGCGATGCTGAATCTCTACTTCATTATGGTCGGAATCAATTTCTTCTCATCGATCCCCACCTCGCTTATCGAGTCGGCAAAACTCGACGGGGCTTCGGATCTCGGTGCCTTCTTCCGCATCGCGCTGCCGCTTTCGACACCGTTCATCGCGACTCTCGCCCTGTTCACTGCGGTCAACCAGTGGAACGCATGGCTGGATTCCGCGTATTACGTGAATTCCGAGGGCTTAAGGACCATTGCCTACCGCATGATGACCGCGATCAACCAGACCCGCGGACAGCAGTCGAACGCCGGCGGCGACATCGTCGCCACGGCGACGACGATGACTACCCAGGCGTCAGCCATGGTTACCTCCATGCTTCCGATCATGTGTGTCTATCCTTTCCTGCAGAAATACTTCGTGCAGGGCATCATGATCGGTGCGGTGAAGGAATAAACAAAGATCTTGCGTGTCCTCCGCCCGGAAGGCCACACTTCTCGAGAACGGACGGAGGCACAGGAGCATATCAACAACAAGCAAAAAAGGAGGAACTTATGAAAATCAACCGATTGGCAAGGAAGATGGCGGCGCTCGCGCTCTCATCGGTCATGCTGATTATCGCAGGCTGCGGACAGGCAGCTCCTGCGGCGACCGCGCCTGCGGAGCCCGCCGCGCAGGAGGAGGCCGCCGCGGAGACCGAGGCTGCTGTCGAGGAAGCCGGCGATATCGAAACCCTGAAGATTTTCTGCGATGAGCTCTGGTGGCCATATACGGAGTGGAAGGGCCGCATCCCGGACAAAGTCACGGAGAAGTTCGGCATTAAGTTCGAAGTAACCGTGCCTACGGACGCGAACCAGCTGAACATGATGATCGCCTCCGGCGATCTGGGTGACGTGGTCTGCACCGGCAACTTCTCCAGAATGTGCGACTCCAACCTCTGCTACACGCTGGACGAGCTGGCGGAGATGTACGGAAAGGAACTGAATATCCATTCCGTGCTCCGTTTCGTCAATACCGCCGATGACGGCAACCTCTACACGCTGATGGCCGGCTATTCCCCCAGATCCATGCTGGAAGGCTGGGACAAGGTGGTTTACGAGCAGGCCGCGATGGTCGTCAGGACAGACATCTACGAGGAGCTTGGCTCTCCCGAGATCACCAATCTGGATGAGTTCACCGATCTGCTGCAGCAGGTGAAGGACAATTATCCCGATATCGTCCCGTTTGTCTACAGCCCCTGGCAGATGAACAACTACATCCGTATCCTCTGCGGTGCGGTGCACGACTATGATTTCGTCGATGTGGACGGCCAGGCAGTTCCGTTCATCCTGGATCCTCACTTCGAGAAATACTTTGAGCTGATGAACGACTGGTACCGCAGAGGCTTCATGACGGACGACAACTTCGTCTGGAGCGGCTCCGGAGATGACCGTGAGTATATGATTGCCGGCAAGGTTTTTGCTGATTCCAACTACAGCAATACCGAGGACGGCTTCAATGTCGCCCTTGCGGATGCCGGTGCGGACTTCCGTGTGAAGACCCTGGACAGCCTGACCTATGGTCAGCCCGGAGCGGGCTGGGTGCAGGCGACCGCCGGCTGGCGCGGACTCTTCATCCCGAAGAGCTGCAAGGATCCCGAGAAGGTTTTTGATTTCGTGACCTGGTGCTTCACGCAGGAAGCGCAGGAGCTCCTGCTCTGGGGCGAGGAAGGCGTGGACTGGAACTGGTCCGAGGATCACAGCTATCCTGAAATGAACTACGATTTCTACAATCCCAACAGGGATGACGGCATGAAGTTCTGGGGCTGGATGTACCACGACGGCAAGATGAACGTGCTTCCGGACTACGCGAACGGCGGCGCGACCTATGATGCCAGAAAGGCCATCACGGCGATCTCCGATTCGAACCCCGTACTGGGCATGCTCCGCATGGGCGCCGACTCGAATGAGCAGGTCATCATGGACAACCTGAAGATCCTGTATCAGAATGAGGCCACGAACATCATCCGCGCGGCATCCGCCGAGGAGAGCCATGAGCTCTACGAGAAGATGATCGAGACCGCGTACAGCATGGGAGCAGAGCAGCTCATCACCTGGGCGAACGAAACCTACGAAAGGCTAAAGCCCGAATTTGACAAGATCAAGGACAATGTAGAATAATCGGCTGCAGAAACAGCACCCCGCCGGGAGAAATCCCGGCGGGGTTTTTTATGAGTCGGAGGAGACAGCAGAGGACGGATCTATAGCCTCCTCAGCGCATTTTCCACACGGACGCTGTGATGCCCCAGGGCGGGGTGCCCGGCGCCTTTAACAGCTCGTAATCGTCCTGCCACAGCCCGCCGCGGTAATACAGCTCTCCGCAG
>OMSM01000327.1 GCA_900313745.1 uncultured Lachnospiraceae bacterium | reverse complement strand
GAGCAGGACGGCCGCCATATCGGAGTGAACTCGGTCCACCGGAGAATCCAGCTCCTCTACGGCGAGGAGTACGGGATGCACATTGAGAGTACGCCGGGAGAGGGAACCGTGGTGGAACTGATGCTTCCGGTTATCCGCAGGCCGCGGAAGGACGAGGCGGAAGAGATCCCGGGAGACGGGACAGGTGACAGAAGTTTTGCGGAGACGGCAGAGAGCGGGGAGAACATCAGTCCGGATGTGCGGATGATGACTGCAGACAAGGAGTGACAGCAATTGGCCAATTATACGGTTTATCTGGCGGATGACAACGAACTGTTCCGGCAGTCCATGACCAAAACATTTCCCTGGGGAGACCTGGGCTATGAGCTTGTGGGCAGCGCTCCGGACGGCAATGCTGCCTGGAGCGACATTGAGGACCTCATTCCGGACGTGGTGCTGCTGGATATCCGCATGCCGGGCATGAGCGGACTGGAAGTCGCGGCCGCGATCAGAGAGAGCGGGCTTCCCTCCATACCGATTATCATCACCGGTTACAACGATTTTTCCTATGCGAGGAAGGGCATACAGCTCGGCGTCTTTGACTTCATCCTGAAGCCTGTGGATGAGGACGAGCTTCGCTCTGCCTTAAAGAGGGCAGCGGTAAAGATCGGAGAGCGCAGGAGGAGCGAGGAGAAGAGCAGGGCAACTGCTTCGGAAGCGGCCAGAGGGTCTCAGGCAAAGGCTTTCCGGCAGGAGGATGCACTGCACTTCCAGAGACGGATCGACCGCCTGATCATTCAGACAGCCAACGGATATGACGAATCCGCCAGGGAGCTGCAGGAGCTGCTTAAACAGAGATACCACTTCACCTCCTACAGCCTGGTCTCGGTGGATTTCACTGACCCGGATGCAGTTTCGCTTCACACGGCGGAGGAGTGGAGCAGCATTGAACAGCGATTCCTGGACCGCGGAATTTCCGCACCGGAGCTGAAGATGCTCCATCTCTGGGAGAAGGGAACATATATAGCGGTTTTCCTGCACACGGATATCCGCACGGTGAAGGATTATGCTCTTGAGGTGATAAAGGCGGCAACCGAGCTTCAGAGGCTTAATGAGGAGGCCGGAATCGGCTGTTACGCCTGCGTAAGCGAAGAACATTCGGATTTCTCGGATTTCGGCAGCGCCATGGAGGAGCTGGAGTACGCGAGGGACAACCGTTTCTTCATCGAGAACCGCAAGGTGATCCATCACGCGAGCATAGCAAGGCACAGCACGCCGAAGGATTATGAGATCATGCGGGCGACGGAGGCCTTCTACGAGACTCTGCGCTCCCACCCGGAGGACGTGATGTCCTCGCTGGATGTGGTGATCGACGCGATACGGGATAATTCCGGTTACGACGTGGTCTATGTAAAGGGGCTGTTCTCCCATATCGGCATGATGATGAGCGTCATACTCTCGGAGAACGGCATCCGCGAGGAAGGCGTGAAGTCCATAAGGGATGTTGCTCAGGAGACCGACGCCTTAAGCTCGCTTCCCGAGGCCTTTGCGTGGCTTACCGAATATGCGAGAAATTTCATGAGAATACGGACGACCGCCGGCACCGCCTCCTACAGCGCGACGACCCGCAGGATCATGGATTATCTGAACAGCCGCTACAGTGAGAACATCGGCCTTCAGTCCGCGGCCGAATCTCTCGGGATCTCCGAGGGGTACCTCTGCCGCGTCCTGAAGAATGACACCGGGGAGACCTTTATCAATCTCCTCAACAAGATCCGCGTCCGGGAGGCAACCAAGCTCTTAAAACAGGGAGATCTCAAGGTTTACGAGGTGGCGGACAAGGTGGGATACGGCAATTACGCGTACTTCTACCAGCAGTTCCGCAAAATCACGGGTTCGGCGCCCACGGACTACCAGTAAGGTTAAAATCCGTAATTAAAGGTCAAAATAACTAATAATCCGGTTTAGGAAAAAGGCAGGATCACGCGTTTAACCTAAACCGGATTTTTACTACACTTTTAACAGTTCTTATTTCATCGATGGCCGGCAGATTAACTGCCGGCACAACAATCGGGAGGTACAAAATGAAACTGAAAAAGGTTATGGCACTGGCTCTGACCGGTCTTATGACCGTCGGTATGCTGGCCGGCTGCGCAGCCACCGCTCCTGCTGCGGCTCCTGCAGAGCCCGCCGCTGCTGTGGAAGAGGCTGTCGAGGAATCTGCTGAGGAGGTCGAAGAGGCCGCCGAGGAAGCTGTCGAAGAGACTGCTGAGGCTGCGGAGGAGGCTGTCGAGGAAGCAGCTGCTCCTTCTGAGATCTCCGGTGATCTTCACATCATCCACTATCTGACCGAGACTGCAAAGCTCGCGGCTCTGGATGGACTTGTTGAGGGCTTCAAGGCTGAGTATCCGGACGTCAACGTTACCGTTGAGGGTATGTCCATGGATAACTACTCCGACGTTATCAAGCTCCGCTATTCCACCGGCGAGGCTCCTGATGTTATCTTCGGCCAGCCGAAGTCCTACATCGACCTCATCGAGAACGGCCTGATCATGGATCTGTCCGGCCAGGATTTCGTCGAGAGACTGGCTCCCGCTTCCCTGACCAGCGTCACGGTTGACGAGGGTGTGTACGGTGTTCCGCTTGATCAGATGGCTAACGTTGTTTTCTACAACAAGGACATCTTTGAGGAGCAGGGTCTCTCCGTTCCCACCACCTACACCGAGTTCATCGACACCTGCAAGGCTCTGAAAGAGGCCGGCATCACCCCCTGCGCAGCAGGATACGGCGATGACATCGCTTTCGGTGCGAACTGGTACACCATCTACTACGGTTCCAAGTGGGATCAGGCACACAACAACGCTGCTGAGCTGATGGAGGGCGCAAGCTTCCACGATTATCCGGGTTACACCGAGGCTCTTGAGCAGTGGAGAGAGATTCTCAACAACTATCAGAACGACGACCGCAAGACCATCGATACCGCGAGAGCAGAGCAGCTCTTCGCTAACGGCGAGACCGGCATGATCATCATCGGTACCTGGGGCCTCGGCGCGATCATGGACTACAATCCTGACGGAAACTTCGGCGGATTCACCTATCCTTCCGAGGAGAACGCAGACGACTGCATGGTTCCTGTAGCTATCGACGACTGCTGGATGATCAACGAAGACAGCCAGAACAAAGAAGCCGCTCTTGCATATCTTGAGTATGCTTCCAGAGCTGATGTCAACTCCCAGTGGTGCGGCACCGCTTCCCAGCTGTCCGCTCTGAACGGTGTTGAGTGCGATACTCTTCCCGCAGCTGCTGTTGACATTGCCAACGAGATCGCAACCAAGAAGACCACCGCATGGGCTTCCGTTTCCAACTTCAACGGCCAGTTCAGCCAGGTCTACACCGCCACCAACCGCGACTTTGCTCTTGACGACGAGATGACTCCTGAGCAGTGGTGCGACAAGATGGACGAGGGCTTCGCGTCCGCCCGCAAGTAATTGACTTCCGGTCCCTCCGGAGCATCTGCTCCGGAGGGATCTGCCGGATCTGTATTCTTACAGAAGCTCCCGGCGGAAAAAACAATCAGGGCATCGATTATTCGGTGCCCTTTTTTCATCGAATCGGGTAGAGGGAGAGCAATGGCTGACTCAGCTGCAAGGAAAGCGAGACGAATTCGCAGGATCAAGGAAGAAATCAGGGACTTTACCTTTGTTCTTCCTGCGATCATCATCTTTACGATCATTATCGTTATTCCGCTGATTTCCGGAATACGCTTTACATTTACCGACTGGAACGGCATGTCCAAGAAGATCAACTATGTCGGCTTCCAGAACTACATTAAGGTGTTCAGTGACAAGGATCTCCTGAAGCCGATCATGAACACCGCGATTTTCACCACGGTGACCACCGTCGTGATCAACGTCCTCGGACTTGCCCTCGCCATCATGGCGGTGAAGGAGTTCAGGGGCGTCAATGTGATCAAGAGCATCATCTTCATCCCGCTGGTCGTCAGCCTGGTGCTGGTCTCCTACATGTGGATGTATGTCTACAGCGATTTCTTCGGGATTCTCGGATGGTCGAGCCCGTTAATAAAAGCCCGGACCGCCCTGATCGGTATCTGTATAATGGCGATCTGGAAGGAAGTCGGACTGGAGATGATCATCTATCTGGCCGCCCTGAAGGGCGTCTCCCAGGATTACTACGAGGCGGCAACCATCGACGGCGCGGGCTTCTGGGCGATCCTGAAGCACGTCACACTGCCCATGATCGCACCGGCATTTACCTACTGCATTCCTCTGTGCATCGCCAACGGCCTGAGGATGTATGACTACGCATATGTTGCCACCGGCGGCGGTCCCAACCACGCCACCGAGTCCATGGCTTTCTATATCTATCAGTATCTGTTCCCGTTCAATAAGGTCGGCTATGGCCAGACTGTCGCGGTGCTTTATCTGATCTTCAGCATCGCTCTGTCTCAGGTAGTGACCAGGCTGCTGAGAAAGAGGGAGATCGAGCTATGAGAAATCACGGAAAGAGAAGAATTAAGGATTTTTGCCGTATCACGGTGCTCTGGCTTTTCGCCGCGATCTGCCTCGCGCCCTTCTATGTGGCGCTTTGCTATGCCTTTAAGTCAAAGCAGGAATTCGCAAAGACCAAGCTGGCGTTTCCCACCTACCTTGACCTGCAGAACTTCATTGATGCCTTTGCGCTGAAGAACTACTTCAACTCCATGAAGAACAGCGCCATCGTCGCAGTTTTCGTCGTCGCGCTAATCGTTCTTGTGTGCTCCATGAGCGCGTACATGATCACCAGAAGGAACGACACCAAGTTTTACAACTTTGTGTTCTATTTCTTCCAGATGGTTATCCTGGTTCCCTTCCAGAGCATCATGTTCCCGCTATACCGGGAGATCAGCCAGTTCCATCTCTTAAGCACCAACCGCGGACTTATCCTCTGCGAGCTCGGTGTGTACATGGGCTACTACATCTTCCTTTACTCCGGTTTCGTCAAGAGCGTGCCGGTGGCTCTGGAGGAGGCGGCGGCCATTGACGGCGCAAACCGCTACCAGGTCTTCATCAGGATCGTGTTCCCGCTGCTTAAGCCCATCAACATGACTGTTGTGGTCCTCTGCTTCCTGGCCTCCTGGAACGACTTCTTCCTGCCGTTGATCATGGTGCAGAAGGACTCTGCCAAAACTCTTCCGCTGATGCAGTTCTTCTTCTTCGGAGAGTACACGAGCAACATCAACCTCGCCTTCGCGGCAGCGATCCTGTCCCTGATCCCTACGGTGGTGATTTACTTCTGCGCGCAGAAGTACATCGTCGAGGGCATGATCGCAGGTGCGGTGAAGTCATAAGCAGCTCGGAAATTCTGACCTGTAAGGCCTTTCAACTGAACAAACGGCCAGCTCCCGGTGATCAAAAAAGCCGGGAGCTTTTTTATGTTACAATTTCTGGTAAGACTGCCGCGGTACAAGTCTTTTAGGAGGGACGGCGGCAAAGGCAGGCTTTATCGTGCTGGAGAGGGGGAGCGGTTTCCTTGCGAAAACTATATCGGTATATCCGGGAATATAAGAAAGAGTGCGTCCTTGCGCCTGCGTTCAAGCTGCTCGAGGCGCTGATGGACCTGATCGTTCCTCTTGTGGTGGCCGGGATCATCAACCGCGGCATCGCACAGGCGGATTTTGGGCAGGTGATCCGATACTTCATTCTGCTGGTAGTCCTCGCCGCGGCAGGAATGCTGTTCTCCTTTACGGCCCAGTTCTTCGCGGCAAAGGCCAGCGTCGGCTTTGCGACCAATCTCCGGCAGGCGCTGTTTGACCACATCCAGGGCCTTTCTTTCGGGGCGCTCGATGCCGTTGGTACGGATACGCTGATCACAAGGATGACCAGCGATGTAAACCAGGTACAGAACGGCGTAAACCTTGCCCTGCGCCTCCTTCTCAGGAGTCCGTTCATTGTCTTCGGGGCGATGATCATGGCCTTCACCGTCGACGTGCCGGGTGCGATGGTTTTCGCTGTGGCGATTCCCATCCTCTGCCTGGTGGTCTTCGGGATCATGCTCGCCAGCATTCCCATCTTCTCCAGGGTTCAGTCGTCTCTGGACAAGCTGACCGGGATCACCAGGGAGAACCTCACCGGCGTACGGGTGATCCGGGCTTTCGGCAGGGAGGCGGACGAGACTGCGGAGTTTGACGCAAGGAACGGACAGCTGACCGCCCTGAACGAGTTCGTCGGAAGGCTCTCCGCACTGATGAACCCCGCCACCTATGTGATTGTCAACATAGCGGCCATCGTGCTCATCCGGCAGGGCGCCCTGCGGGTAAATCTCGGCGTGCTCCGGCAGGGCGACGTGGTTGCGCTGTATAACTACATGGCGCAGATCATCGTTGAGCTCATCAAGATGGCCTCTCTCATCATTACGATCAACAAATCCCTGGCCTGCGGGCGCCGCATCCGGGACATCCTTGAGGTGGAGCCCGGAATGAGCTTCCCGGGGGAGACTGCTCCCGCGCGGCCTTCCGGCACCGGCGGCACCTTCTCTTCCGGGGACAATGCATCTCCCGGAGGGAACGCATCACCCGGCGGGAACAAAGAGGCGCCTGCCGTGAGTTTTGACCATGTCTTCTTCTCCTATGCGGGCTCCGGGGACGACGCGGTGGAGGACATCTGCTTTACCGCAGGGAGAGGGGAGACCGTCGGGATTATCGGCGGTACCGGCAGCGGCAAGTCCACCATTGTGAACCTGATTGCCCGCTTCTATGACGCGGACAGGGGGCAGGTCGCACTTGACGGGATTCCCATCGCGGAGTACCCGAAGTCCGAGCTGAACCGCAGGATAGGAACAGTGCCCCAGAAGGCCGTGCTCTTTGCCGGGACGATCAGGGACAACCTGAAACTCGGAAATGAGGCGGCGACGGACGAGGAGCTGTGGGAAGCCCTGGACACGGCCCAGGCAGGAGAGGTAGTGAAGGGCAAAGAAGGCGGCCTCGACGCGGCTGTGGAACAGAACGGAAGGAACTTCTCCGGCGGCCAGCGGCAGCGCCTGACCATCGCGAGGGCTCTCGCGAAGCATCCGGAAATCCTTATCCTTGACGACTCCGCCAGTGCCCTGGATATGGTGACGGACCGGAAACTGAGGCAGGCGCTTCAGAAAGATACCTCCGGGATGACTGTGTTCATCGTCTCCCAGCGCACCTCCAGTGTGAGGGATGCGGATCACATCCTGGTGCTGGACGACGGAAAACTTGCGGGGGATGCCCCCCATGACGTGCTTATGAGGGAATGCCCCGTCTATCAGGAAATCTATTACTCCCAGTACCCCGAGGAGAAGTATAAGGAAAAGAAAAGGGAGGTGACGGCATGAGCACTGCGACACTTCGAAAGGTTCTTGCGGTGATCGGCCGCTACCGCCTCCTGCTGGCGCTCAGCATTGCCATGTCCGCCGTCTCGGTCGTGCTGCAGCTCTATGTCCCTGTGCTCTTCGGAGAGGCCGTCGACGGGATCATTGGCAGAGGAAATGTGGATTTTGCCCTCGTGGCCGGCTGTCTTCGGCGCATTCTTATTCTGGTTATTGCCGGGGCGGCGGTGTCGTTTGCGATGAATCTCATCAACAACAGGCTCGCCTACCACACAGTCCGGGATATCCGGGCGAGGGCGATAAGGAGGATACAGGAACTTCCGCTCTCCTATCTGGACTCCCACAGCGCGGGGGATATCGTACAGAGGGTGATTGCGGACACCGATCAGATCTCGGACGGGCTGCTGCTCGGCTTCACCCAGCTTTTTGCCGGAGTTGTCACGATCGCGGTTACCCTGATGTTCATGTTCTCCAGGGATATTGCGATCACACTGGCGGTCATCATTCTCACCCCGGTGAGCTTCCTCGTGGCGAGATTCATCGCGTCGCGGTCGTTTGCCATGTTCCGGAAGCAGACAACGACACGGGGAGAATTGACCGCACTGATCAATGAAATGGTCGGCAATGTGAAGGTGGTCAAGGCGTTCGGATATGAGAAGCGCGCTTCCCTGCGCTTCGCGGAGATCAATGAGAAACTTCGTGGATACTCCAGGGAAGCGGTGTTCTACAGCTCACTTACCAACCCGTCAACCAGAGCGGTCAATAACGTGATCTACGCCCTGGTAGCGCTCATCGGCGCCGCAAGGATCATCGGCGGCGGGCTTACCGTGGGCGGGCTCACGGTCCTTTTGTCCTACGCGAGCCAGTATATGAAGCCGTTCAACGACATCAGCTCGGTGGTGACCGAGCTTCAGAACACCCTGGCATGCGCGGCGAGGGTGTTTGAGCTTATTGAGGCGGAGCCACAGAGTCCGGATCCGGAGGAAGAACTTGTCCCCGGCGGCGGGGAGATCGATATCCGGGGTGTGGATTTCTCCTACGACAAGACACACGAGCTGATAAAGGATTTCAATTTCCATGCGGAGCCCGGAATGGCAGTGGCTATCGTAGGCCCCACCGGCTGCGGCAAGACGACGCTGATCAATCTGCTGATGCGGTTCTATGATGTGGACAGGGGAAGCATATCCGTGGACGGGCAGGAGATCGGGACAGTCTCCCGCGGGTCGCTCAGGAAGAATTACGGGATGGTGCTGCAGGAGACCTGGCTTAAGGAAGGGACCGTAAGGGAGAACATTGCCTTCGGAAGGCCGGAGGCGACGGAAGAGGAGATTATCGAGGCGGCGAAGAAGGCTCACAGCTGGGAATTCATCCGCCGTCTGCCCGACCGCCTGGACACGTTCATCACGGACGAGTCCCTGAGCCAGGGGCAGAAGCAGCTCTTATGCATCACGAGAGTCATGCTGCTGCTTCCTCCGATGCTCATCCTCGATGAGGCGACCTCCAGCATCGATACCCGAACCGAGCTGCAGATCCAGGAGGCCTTCCGGACGCTGATGGAGGGCAGGACCAGTTTTGTCGTCGCCCACAGGCTCTCGACAATCAGGAATGCGGACCGGATCCTGGTCATGCGGGACGGAAAGATCGAGGAGCAGGGCGATCACGAGTCACTGATCGAAAAGGGCGGGTTCTACGCAGAGTTGTACAACGCGCAGTTTAATGAGGCGGTATAGAGAGAACGCGGGTCGTTCAAAGTAATCCGGCCTTATCCCTGTAAGAAAAAACATCCGGAAACGTTTCCGCGTTTCCGGATGTTTTCTTATTTTGTTCAGTATGCGGCGGTCAGCCGGAGAGGCTTATCCGTCAGTCGACCGTTACCAGGCCCTCGTAGGCATCAACTGCGTCGTCGATGGAATCCTGGGCGTCGTCGTCGAACGTGCAGGCAAGGAACTTGGCAGCACTGTAGTCATCCAGGGTGATGAGCTCGCCGTCCAGAGCCTCGAAGCTGCTGGCGTAGAAGTTGACCTCGGACCAGGAAAGCTCGAACATCGTGAACTCTTCGCAGTCGTGGATGTCGCAGTACTTGAAGTAGGTCTCGTAGGTGTCCGCGATCGTCGCGACGCCGTAGGTGCAGTCGTGGAGATCGCAGTCATTGATATTGATGTACATGCTGTCTTCGATGTCGAACGCGTAGGCGCCGCAGCCGTAGAGCTCACAGCCGTTCAGGGTGACGTACCAGCTGTAGTCAATACCGATGACGTTGCCGGTGCAGGAGCCGTCGCCGTCGCTGTGGCCGAGCACGACATGGTCGAGCTCAAGGGTATCGCAGTCGCAGAAGGTGAAGACGTTCGCGTAGCGGGGATCGACAACGATCTCGGCGGGATCATTCTTGTCCGCGCTCATGATGGTCAGATTGTCGATGTTGAAGACGATGAGCTGCTCGCCGTCGAAAACCTCGTCAACGAGAAGACCGTAGCTCTCAGAAGCATAATCCTCATCGTTATCATAGGCATCCCAGTCGAAAGCATCCAGATCGGCATCCTCGAGATACTCGGAGATGTTGTAGACGCCGGGCTCCAGAACGATCGTCGCGTTGTCCTGGATCGCGTTGATGAAATCTTCAACGTTGTCCACGCGGACGTAGCTGCTGTCGGTGTAACCGAAATCGGACCAGTCGCTGAAATCGTCGCCGCCGTCGTCCTCGCCGCCGTCGTCATAGCCTTCGCCGTACATGTCCTCGTAGTACGCGAGGATATCGTCGATGGTGGGGGCTTCTTCATCGCTTAAGGTGAACTTCATGATGATGTGGGACTCTTCATCGTCTTCCTCAAGGGTGATGGTATCGCGGCGGTAATTGTACTCAATTACCTCGCCGTCAGCGGTGATCTGTCCATCCTGCCAGGTGAACTCGGTGATGTCGTCGGCAAGATACAGGAATCCGGTTCCGTCCTCGTTCAGGACCAGTCCGGCGATGATTCCGTACTCCTCGAGATCATCGGTGGTGAGTTCCTCGTCGTCGGCAGAGATGTAGGTCATCTCATAGAAGCCTGCGTCCTCATAGGTTGCGCGGGCCTTTTCCGCCGCCTGAGCCTTGATCGAGGTCATGCTGCCGAAGAGCACGAAGCTCAGGGCAAGCACAGCCGACATGACCACAGCCAGTCTTCTGAATGCTTTTTTCATGTTTTCCCTCCGTTTATGAGATTTTTTGCCTGTGCTTCGCCGTATGCCCGGGCTGCTGCCGGAATCCGGGCGGTTCCCGCGCGCGGAGCAGCACAGAGTTGTACTGAATATCAGCAGGTTTATTCCGGAAAACTGTCGGAACAAACCGTACCTTCTATATATTTTATGCGAAAGCATTAATGAATACTATAGCCAAAAGAGGGATATCTTTCCTCCTCTGTCCGGATTCCTGCCGGAAAGCGCCGGTTTTCCGGGGCCTGCCCGCACCTGCGGCAAGCTCTCAGCGCTCGGTTCCCCGGAAGAACAGCGCGAGCATCCCCGGACCGACGTGCGAGCCGGAGAAGGGCTCGTGCTCGCAGATCACCACCGGAACGTCCGGAGTGATCTCCTTTACCTTCTGCTCGAGCTTAAGCGCATCCTCAATGCAGTCCCCGTGGGAGATGCACACTGTCTGCTTCAGGCCGTAGAGGAATTTCTTCCTGTACTTCTCCGCGATCGCGTCGATGGAGCGGCTCCTTCCGCGGACCTTCGCACAGGAGACGATCTGCCCGTCCGCGGTGCCGTAGAGGATCGGTTTGATGTTGAGGATGGTCCCGATCCCTGCGGTCACTCCGCTCACCCGGCCTGTTCTCTTTAAGAAATTCAGGTCGTCCACAGTAAAGTACTGGCACATGTGCGGGACTTCTTCATCAAGGGTGACGGAAGCTTCCCTTGCGCTCAGCCCCTCTTCGGAGAGCTCCGCCGCGTGAACGGCGAGCAGCCCGCTTCCGAAGCCGCATCCGTGGGAATCAACAATGTGGACGAAACGGTCCGGGAAGCGCTCCATCAGTTCCTCCGCGGCAAGTCTCGCGGCGTTCCATGTCCCGCTGATACCTGAGCTCATGGAGACATAGATAACGTCCGTCCCGGACTCAAGGACCGGCGTGAAATGATCGAGAAAGAGCTGGGTATTCAGCAGGGTGGTCTTTACGGACGCCCCTTTTCTCAGCTTTTCATAGTATGCATGCCCGTCGAAATGATCCACGTCCCCGAGGTAGGTATGCGGTACACCGTCGAGGGTGTACTCACAGGGAAGAAGAGTGATGCCCTTCAGCATGCTTTGCGGCAGATTGGCGCTGCCGTCCGCAAAAACAGCATATGACATGAAAGCTTACCTCGTCTTAAGAACTAAACTGCATTGTACCATAGAATCGGACGGTTCTGCCAAACGAGGTGGAGTAATGTCGCCGTTTTCCCCGGATTTGGTATATACTAACCTATATTACGTAAAGAAAGCAGGAGTATTACCGGTTATGGATAATAAGCTGAACATTGTAGTCCTCTGCGGAGGGTTAAGCACCGAGAGGAAGATCTCGCTCTCCTCCGGAACCAAGATCTGCGGGGCTTTAAGGGAGCGGGGCCACCGCGCGGTGCTGGTAGATCTGTTTCTCGGGCTGGAGGATATGGACAGCGGGATCATCGCCGACCCGTCAAAACTTTTCCGGGAGCTTCCGGAGCTTAAGCCGGTGGTGTTCGACGGCATCGCGCCGGACCTTAAGGCTGTGAGGGAGTCCCGCAGGCTTAAGAGCCCGTCCCTCTTCGGGGAAGGCGTTCTGGAGATCTGCCGGGCGGCGGACATTGTTTTCATCGGGCTTCACGGGATGAACGGGGAGGACGGCAGGGTACAGGCGACCTTTGACATGATGGGAATCCCCTATACCGGGTCCGGGTATCTCGGCGCCGCCATGGCAATGGACAAGCTTACAACGAAGCAGCTTATGAAGCCCATGGGAATCCGGATGCCGGACTGGAAGCAGTACCGGGGGGTCGGCCCGGAGGATGTGGACCGCATCGCCTCGGAGAACGCGGTGCCCTGCGTGGTGAAGACGCCGACAGGCGGGTCCTCCGTCGGTGTGTATATAGTTAAGAAGGAAGAAGACTTAAAGCCTGCTGTTGCCGCATGTCTCGCCTACGGAGACGACATCCTCGTCGAGCAGTACATCGAGGGCAGGGAGTTTACCTGCGGCGTGCTGGAGGGCAGGGCTCTTCCCTCGGTGGAGATCGCTCCGAGGACGAGTTTTTACGACTATTCCAATAAGTACAAGGCCGGGGCGACCGAGGAAATCTGCCCGGGACGCTGCAGCGGGGCGGTGGAGAACGCCATGCGGGAGACCGCGCTCAAGGTACATGAGGCGATGGGGCTGAGGACCTACTCCCGGTCCGATTTCATCGTGGACGCGGAAGACCGGGCATGGTTCCTGGAGGTGAACACGCTTCCGGGCATGACCCCCACGAGCCTGGTTCCGCAGGAAGCGGCAGCGGTGGGAATCTCCTACGGGGAGCTCTGTGAGCGCATAGTAGAGGACGGCTTAAGGAACTGCGGGGGAGTAAGATGACCAGTATAACTTTGGGTGATCTTGTCGAGGCAACCGGCGGAGTGACAGCCGGCGGGTACGCGGATCTTTCCGCGCAGGTGACCGGCGCGGTATCGGACAACAGGGCAGTGAAAACCGGTGATGTGTTCTTCGCGTATATCGGGGAGAACTCCGACGGGCACCGCTACGTGGATGCGGCGCTTTCCGCCGGTGCGTCGGGGGCGGTGGTCATGAAGCTCCCGGAGGAACTGAGGAGCGGCAAGTTCTACCTCGTGGTGGAGGATACGGTGAAGGCAGCCGGCAACCTTGCGAGGTGGTACAGGAAGCGGTTTGATATCCCCGTGGTCGGCGTCACCGGATCCGTGGGCAAGACCACGATGAAGGACATGCTTGCCTCAGTGCTTTCCGAAGGATTTAACGCGGCGAAGACGGAGGGCAACTATAACAACCACATCGGGGTGCCGAGAACCATTCTCTCCTGGAATGAGGAGACGGAGGCCGCCGTGGTGGAGATGGGGATGAACCACGCGGGGGAGATCGACTACCTTACCCGGATCGCGCTGCCGACGGACGCAGTAATCACCAATATAGGCGACGCCCACATCGGCAACCTGGGAAGCCGGGAGAATATCTTCCGCGCGAAGTGCGAGATCTTCGCCGGGCTTAAAGAGGGCGGCACCGCTGTCCTCAACGGCGATGATGATTTTCTGCCCGGACTTGCCCGCGACGCGGGGTTTACCTCCAGGTTCAGGGCGGTGACCGTAGGGGAGAGCAGGGACTGCATGCTCCGTGCGGAGGAGATCGACGATTCCTCGCCGGACGGGATCAGTTTTGACGCGGTGGACACCCGGCCTGACGGTGCCGGGGAGCGCAGGCTTCGTATCGAGGTTCCGTCCCCGGGCCGTCATATGATCTATCCCGCGCTGGCGGGCGTCGTCATAGGGAGGAAGTACGGTCTCTCCGACAGCGCAATCGTCCGCGGGATCCGGGACTATACTCCCACGAAAATGAGAATGGAGATCCTGCGCCTCCCGCAGGGAATCACGGTATATAACGACACCTACAACGCGAATCCCCAGTCCATGGCGGCCGGAATCGAGACGCTCTCCCGCGTAAAGGACGCGCTGCGCGTCGCGGTGATCGGAGACATGTTCGAGCTTGGGGAGGACACGGAGAGACTCCACCGGATGGTGGGGAAAAAGGCCGCAGAGTCCGGTATCGACGTTGTGGTCGCGGTGGGAGCCGCGTCGAAGTTTATCGCCGAAGCGGCGAAGGAAGCAAGAAGCGAGGCGGCACTCGGGGAGATCCGGGTGAATTCCGCTCCGGGAAGGCGCGGGCCCGAGGTATACCACTGCCCCGACAAGGCGTCGGCAAAGGCGGTGCTGGACGGGCTTGTGAGGCCGGATACCGCATTCCTCGTAAAGGCGTCCAGGGGGATGGCCCTGGAGGAACTCACATCGTATATCCGGGAAAAGGCGGAGGCGCTCGGGGCCGGCAATGATTAAGGTTGATCTCGTCACCGGCTTTCTCGGATCGGGAAAGACCTCGTTTATCAGGGAATACGCCGGATATCTCATAAAGAACGGGCTTAGGGTAGGCATCCTCGAGAATGATTACGGCGCGGTGAACATCGACCGCGTCCTTCTCGGCGGCCTGGAAGGGGAACGGTGCGGAATCGAGATGGTCATCGGAGGCGATGATCACGCCACGCACTTAAGGAGGTTCAGGACAAAACTGATCGCCCTCTCCATGACCGGTTATGACCGGGTGATCGTGGAGCCCTCGGGAGTTTTTGATCCGGACGAGTTCTTCGATGTGCTTCGTGACGAGCCTCTGGATTCCTGGTATGAGCCGGGAAGCGTCGCGGCAGTCGTTGACGCTTCGGCTCCCGAAATCCCCGAGTCTGCGGAACAGCGATATCTCATCGCGGCCCAGGCGGCCAATGCGGGGAAAATCATTCTGAGCCACCTGGACGGCTGCAGCGGCAGTGCGCGCCGCCGGGCAGAGGAACGCACGGCGGAACTGCTTAACG
>OMSM01000282.1 GCA_900313745.1 uncultured Lachnospiraceae bacterium | reverse complement strand
TCAACGGAATGAGCGGCCCCTCTCCCGGCCCGGACACTCCGGGCAAGCCGGACGGGAAGAACGAAAACGACGGGTATGACGACCGGGACGCGGAGACGGAAGACGGAGGGAACAGGATATGAGTCAGAAGACATACAAGGACAGAAACCACAAGAAGTGCGATCACATCTACACGCTGGTCGACAACGTGGCGGATTATATCGACGTGCTGGCGGGCCACGGGGAGCGCACCATGTTCGTCTGGAAGGAAAAGGGCGAGCGGAACGAAATCACCTACGGGGAATTCACGGAGCTTTTGAAGAACTTTTCGCTCGGGCTGTCCGGCGCGTTCGCGGGAGAGGATCCCGAGCGCGTGCGGATCGCGGTGATCGGGGAGACGTCGCCGAGGTGGTTCGCGTCGTACCTCGCCATTCTGGCGGCGGGATTCACGGCGGTTCCGATGGACAAGGAACTGGCGCTCTCCGAAATCTCCGGGTTCATGGCGTTCGCGGGGATCTCGGGGGTGGTGTACGCGCCGTCCTTCAACGAATCGATGGAGGAGATCGGGCAGGGGCATCCCACGCTGAAGCTGCTGATCCCGATGAAGGCCCCCGGGGAGGACGCTCCGGACGGGCTGAACCGGCTGTCCTTCGACGAGCTCTGCGCCGTCGGCCAGGAGAGCGGGCGGGAATTCTCGGCGGACCGCGACACGGAGCGGGTGGCGGAGCTGCTCTTCACCTCCGGGACGACGGGAAGCTCGAAGTGCGTGATGCTCTGCCAGCGGAACATTTTCGCGGCGATGAAGTCGGCCTGCGAGACGGTGGACTTCAACAAGGACGACGTTCTGATCTCCGTTCTGCCGCTCCACCACACCTACGAGCTGACCTGCACCTATC
The DNA here is from genome assembly GCA_900313745.1 of uncultured Lachnospiraceae bacterium. Classification (GTDB taxonomy): domain Bacteria; phylum Bacillota; class Clostridia; order Lachnospirales; family Lachnospiraceae; genus CAG-791. Next base: position 2,090 of record OMSM01000282.1, on the reverse strand, counting down.
TGGCGGGGTGCGATTTCGGGCTGACGATCTGCATCAACGAATCCCTGCGCTATCTGATGCGGGACTTCAAGGAGTATCAGCCGACGGGCATGGTGCTGGTGCCGCTGTTCGTGACGACGATGTACAAGAAGGTCCTCGCGGAGGCGAAGAAGGCGGGCAAGGACAAGATCCTCGCCGGAGCCACGAAGGCCGCGCACGCGCTCTCGTTCGTGGGCGTGGACATGAGCCGGAAGCTCTTCGGGGACGTGCGCGAGGCGTTCGGCGGGCGGCTCGAGAAGATCATCTGCGGCGGCGCGGCGCTCAATCCGGAGCTGATCCAGATTTTCGAGACCTTCGGCATTTCGATCTACGAGGGCTACGGGATCACGGAATGCTCTCCCCTGGTGGCGGTGACGCCCTACTACAGGCGGAAGCCCGGCACGGTGGGTCCGGCGGTTCCCGGCTGCGAGGTGCGGATCGCCGACGGAGTCGAGAACGAGGACGGTCTTACCGTGGGCGAGATCCAGGTGAAGGGCGGCAACGTGATGCTGGGGTACATGAACAACGAGGAGGCCAACGCCGCGGCCTTCACGGAGGACGGCTGGTACCGGACCGGCGACATGGGCTATATGGACGCGGACGGCTACATTGCCATCACGGGCCGGATGAAGTCGGTGATCGTGCTGGACAACGGCAAGAACGTATTCCCGGAGGAGATCGAGGAATATCTCTCCGACATCGATCTCATCGCGGAGGCGGTGGTAGTCGGCCGGGAGGAAGAGGACGGCGTGGTGCTGACGGCGGTGATCTACCCCAATTACGCGAAGTACCCGGAGAAGGCTGAGGCGGATTTCCGCGACGAGATCCAGAAGCGGATCACGGCGCTGAACAAGAAGCTCCCCTCCTTCAAGCAGATCCGCAAGCTGGAATTCCGGAAGACGGAGTTCGAGAAGACGACGACGCGGAAGATCAAGAGGCATTTGGTGAAGTAAAGTTTGGCGCTCTTTGCGGAAGGGCGAGAGGCAGACGGTGAAATAACGTCGGGCGTCATCTTCCCGGAAGATCGGGAGACATCCGGTAAAAAATTAACATATGGAAAGGGCCTGCGGGCCTTTTTCCTGTGCAGGGAATCTTTGCGCCGGGAATCCAGTTTCCGCCGCAGAATCCGCTTGTTTTTTCGGGCGGGGGATGGTATAATGGGGGAGAAATCGGAACGGAGCGAGGTATTTTATGAACTACGCGGAACTGCATTTCAAGGGAAAGCGGATCTCCCTGCTGGGGGCGGGGGTCTCCAACATGCCTCTCTGCGCCATGGCCGCGCCGTACGCCGCGGAGGTGACGGTCCGGGACAGAAAGTCCCCCGAAGAGCTGGGGGAGGCCGCGGACCGCATCCGTGCCCTGGGCGCGCGGCTCATCACGGGAGAGGACTATCTCCGGGGGATCGACGAGGATCTGGTGTTCCGCTCCCCCGGCATCCGGCCCGATCTGCCGGAGCTGAACGAGGCCCGGGCGCGGGGTTCCCTCGTCACGTCGGAGATGGAGCTGTTCCTCAGTGAGAAGCCCTGTCCGGTCTACGCGGTGACGGGCTCCGACGGCAAGACCACCACCACCACCCTGCCCTCCCTGATGCTGGACTCCCCTCTGCTCCGGGGCCGGGTCATTCTGGGCGGGAACATCGGAGAGCCCCTGCTCTACCGCATCGACGCGGTGACCCCCGACGACGTCTGCGCCGTGGAGCTGTCCTCCTTCCAGCTCATGACGGTGGACGCGCCCGTGAAAGCCGCCGCCGTCACCAACATCACGCCCAATCATCTGAACTGGCACACGGGCATGGAGGAATACACGGAGGCCAAGGCGAATCTCCTGAAGCGCTGCGGCCTGGCGGTGCTGAACTTTGACAACGACATCACCCGCTCCCTGGCCGGGCGGCTGAAGGAGGACGTGCCGGTCTTCTGGTTCTCCCTCAATCCTCTGCCGTCGGATGCGCTTCGGGCCGGGGACGGGGCAATCTGGCTGGACGGGGACACGATCTTCTCCGACTTCCCGGGAGAGGAGAAGAGGACGATCATGACCCGGGGCGACATCCGGCTGCCGGGGCTGCACAACACGGC
>OMSM01000023.1 GCA_900313745.1 uncultured Lachnospiraceae bacterium | reverse complement strand
CCGTAATCGGCGGTTCTCGTCAGAGAACTGCCCTCATCAAAAGATGCGTCAGCAGATTTTGATGAGGATTTTCCTGCGGCATACCGCTGCCGCAGGAAACCTACAAATACCGCACAAAAGGAGGTCCGGATGAAAAAAGCAGTCGACTACAGCAGCATCCGCGGATTTAATTACAGTCCGCCCGTAAAGCCCGGAAAAAGCCTGAATTTCTTTCGCAGCTGGCTGGATTACGATCACGATATCTGCGACAGGGACATGGGCTATGCGGAAAAGCTTCACCTGAACAGTGCCAGAGTTTTTCTGTCCTACCAGGCCTACAGGGAGGATAAGGAGCTCTTCCTCGCCAATGTAAAAGATTTTGTGGAAACCGCCTGGAAACATGGCGTTTCCTCAAATCCTATCCTCTTCCTTGGCTTCCGCTTCCTCGAAGAGGACTGGAGCGCACCGCCGATGCTCACGGATAAGCCGGGACTCCGTCCGCTCGCAAAAACTATCGAGGATCCGTCTTCCTGGCACCTTGGCGAGGAGTACTTTGACGACATCCTCTCCGCCATCGGGGATGAGGAGGGACTTCTCTGGTGGGATATCGCAAACGAACCCGGATATACCGACAATTTCGTGACATGGTATGATATCGAGCCGAAATACATGCAGGACTACCAGGATCCGCCGGATCTGGAGCTCTTAAGGGAACGTCAGGAGAAAACCTGGGAAATCGTTCGTCATTTCTGCCGCTACGTCAAGAAGACAGACCCGGATCACGATATCGGTGTCGGCAATATTTACATTTATGAAACCGAACCCAGCGGCACCGCGGATCTCGTGGATGTTATCTGTTTCCACGACTACTTCCCTACCAGGAAGCGCATGCGGGATATGCTGGATATGGCCGTCGAACTGGGGAAGAAATATAATAAGCCCCTTGTCAATAATGAAATGTGCTGCATAGGGCGGGCAAATCCCTATGACATGTCCATCCAGCTCCACGACGAGTACGGCATCGGATTCTATCTCTTCGAGCTGATGATCGGAAACGGCATGTGGTCAAGGGTGCACGGTGTCTTCTACGATGACGGCACAATCCGTGATCCTTCCATCGTCGCCGCGATCATGGGATGCTTCCGCAACCGCACGGAGACCGCGATCCGCTCGGATGTCAACCAGGAGGACTATGTCACCCGCGCACTTATCCTTGGTCAGCGGGTCACCGCATCCGTCCGGCAGAACAAGAGAATGTTCGACCACAGCACCGAGGTCGAGGACGTGCTTGAGGTCGCGGAATACGCTGCCAACCTTCTTGAGGGCGGCGAACTGGTTCCTATGGCCTATCCGCCGACGGCCAAAATCGCTTCCATGAGACGCAGAAAGGACGTAGACGTCCAGGAAGCTCTGGACTATATGATGGAGCTTCTCGACACACTGAAAAAAGCGTGCCATGTGATCGAATCCGAATAATCCCGCAGCACGCAAAACTTTTCTCTTCACCTGCATATGCGGGACGCCGTCCTTGTAATGAAGACAATGCCCGAAAAAGAACCCCTGGGATATTTCCCGGGGGTTCTTCTTAACCTTGCATCATTTCGGTTCGCAGACTTCGCAGGGAATCCTCCCAGAGGGTCCCTCCCTGCGATCAACCCTCGCCGGGCGGCATCGCAGGGAATCCTCCCAGAGGGTCCCTCCCTGCGATCAGCCCTTCACGCCGCCGAGAGTAATGCCCTTGACGAAGTTGTTCTGCACAAAGGGATAAATGATCAGTACAGGGAACACGCCTGCGATGGACATTGCCATACGGACGGAAACCGTAGGAAGCTCCGCCAGAAGGGCCGCCGCGTTGGAATCACTGCTCTGGGTAAGGTACTGGATCTGCTGCACGATACGGTTGAGCAGGTTCTGGATCGAATACAGGCTGAAGTTCTTCGCCAGATAAATATATCCGTTCGTCCAGTCATTCCAGTAAGCGATTCCCGCGAAAAGTCCGATTGTCGCGATAATCGGCTTGGCAAGCGGAATCACAACCCTTATGAGCGTCTGCGTCTCCGTCGCCCCGTCTATGTACGCCGCCTCCAGGATCTCACTCGGGATGCTGGAAACGAAATAGGACTTCATCAGCATGACATTGAATGCATTCATCATGAGGTTCGGAACCAGCAGGCCGAAGAAGGTGTCCTTCACATGGAACACATTAACATAATTTATATACTGCGGAACCAGACCGCCGTTAAACAACATCGTAAAGAACACAAGAAATGTGATCAGTCCCCTGCCGGGAAGTCCCTGCCTCGAGATCGCGTAGGCGAGAAGCGTCGTAAGGAACAGCGAACAGGCTGTTCCGACCGCCGTAAGCTCGAAGGATATCGCGTAGGCCTTGATGATCTGAGGGTTCTTTACAAAGATGTACTCATACGCGGCAAGGCTCCATTTCTCGGGGATATACCGGTAGCCGTTGACAATGAGCGTGTTGTTGTCGGTCAGTGACACAATGGCAACAAGGATCAGCGGCGCGACCGCGAGAAAACTCATGATAATCATCACTACGTTGCCGAAGATCTGAAACCGTTTTTCTTCCTTTGAATTTCTCATCGCTCTCCTCCCCGCTCAGAACAGCGCGCTGTCCTTATCAATTCTCCGGACGATCAGGTTCGCGGACATGACCAGGATGAAGCCGACCGCCGACTGATACACACCTGCAGCCGTCGATGCCGGCATATCGTTGCGCTCAAGCAGTCCGCGATACACGTAGGTATCAATGGTCTGTGTGACCGGAAGAAGTATACCGGAACGCTGCGGCACCTGATAGAACAGTCCGAAATCGGAATAGAAAATGCGTCCGATGGCCAGGAGGACCATCATGATAATCGTCGGCCGGAGCAGCGGAAGCGTTATGGTGGAAATCTGCTTCAGCTTCGAAGCTCCGTCAATCGCGGCAGCCTCATAAATCTCCCTGTCAAAACCGAGAATCGTGGACAGATAGATGATGCAGCTGTAGCCTATACCCTTCCAGATATGCACGAAGACCAGGATAAACGGCCAGTATTTCGGCTCGTTGTACCAGGCGATCTCCTTTATGCCCAGCGCCGGGAATATTACACAGTTAAAATATCCGTGCTCCGCGGACAGGAATGCATAAACCAGATAACTGACAATAACCATGGAAAGGAAATGAGGAAGCAGAATCACGGACTGGTAGACCTTCTTCCACTTCGTCGTCATTTCCGAGAGAATGATCGCAACCGCGACAGCCAGTACGACTGTCAATATAATAAATGCCAGATTATAGCCTATCGTATTCCTGGTGATAATCCAGGCATCCTGTGTTCTGAACAAATAGCGGAAATTCTTCAGTCCGATCCAGGGAGAGCCCCAGATTCCCTTTTTGGTGGAATACTTCTTGAACGCCAGAGCCAGTCCGGGAAGAGGCATGTAGTTGTTGATGAAAAGGTAGGTCAGTCCCGGCAGCGCCATGATATAAACGGGGAAGAACCGCTTGATCCTTTTCGCCAGTTTTTTCTGCTGCGGACGAACCGCAGCCGGTCCTGCGTTTTTCATTTTCGCGCTCATAACGTGCAGCTTCTCCTTTATCAAAGGTGGAATGGAAACAGAGTTTCCATTCCACCCATATCAGAGGATACTATTTCAGCATCTTACCTGTATTATTCTCCTGCTGCCCAGGCTTCGACGGCATCTCTCTTTGCCTGGATATACTCATCCAGACCGGCCGCCTTCAGGCGCTCGATCATCTCGGGGATGGTAACCTCAGGATCAACCATGCCGTACAGCAGAGCCGGTGCATACTCGTCCCAGATATTGATCAGAGCGGTATACTCGGCGCTGTATTCGGACTTGTCAAAGCTGAAGCCGATCGCCTTGGACTTGTCGGAAGTGTTGTTGAACTCGATGGTCTGATCCCACAGGTCAAGCGCGTCGCCGACGCGGACATAGGTGGTGTACTCGCAGGGAAGTGCCCACGCGGGAGTAATGTTGTAATACTCGGAGCTGTCTTTATCCTTGCCTTCAGGGAAGTCGATGTGTCCGTCCTCGGTGAAGACATAGTCGATGCCCTCCTCGCCCCAGAGGATGAGGTTAGTGACGACCGGATCGGTATAAAGAGCGTTCAGAACCACCATGGCTGCCTCGGGATTCGCGCAGTCGGAATTGATGGACCATGCCGCAACGGTTGCCTGCTCGGCACGGACGAAATTAGGACCCATCTGGAAAGCGATGGAATCCATGTCTCCGCGCTCCACTTCCTTCTGACGGACGATGCCGGGCTTGCCGCCGGTGGTATCAGCCATCAGGGTGCCTGCCATAATCTGGGTGCCGCCGCCTTCTGTCTGGGTAGCAGCGTCCTTGGAAATGTAACCGGCATTCTGCCACTCATACATCAGCTTGCAGTAATCCATGAACATGTCGGAGGAGAACAGATCAGAAACCTCAAGGCTGTTGACGGGATCCAGAAGGACACCGAAGTCATCGCCGCCGATCGGATCGTAGACGAACTTCTGGTTCAGCAGATTGCGTCCCCAGGGATAAATCACGTTGATGTCCGGATATGCTTCATGAAGCTTTGCAAACAGCTCGGTCATCTCCTCGGGGGTAGCGGGATTGCAGGCCTCGGTATCGATGTTCGAATAATCAAAGCCGATGCCGTCCAGATACTCTCTGGCGATAACGATGCACCACATGCCGACTGCAAGGTCACGCATGGTCGGGATGCCGTACAGAGCGCCGTCGACGGTAGCGCCGTTCAAGAACGCCTGGTCGACGAGGTTCAGGATGTCCTTGCCGTACTTCTGAATGAGGTCGTCCTCATACATGTTGTAGCAGCTCTCGTTCGCCACGGTAGAGGTGAAGTTCAGCTGGCCGGAGCAGAAGATATCGCACTGCTCACCGGAGGAGAGCATCAGGTTGGTATCTTGAACGTAATCGGCGAAGGTGAAGAACTGAATATCAACGTCGATATTCCACTTGTCCATGAAATAATCGTTGATCTTCTTGAACACGCGCTCGACACCGGGCTGCTCAGGGTTGCCGCCGTACATGACGACGGTAATCTTCTCGCCGCCGAAATCGGTGATAATATCCGATTCCTCAGCAGCTGCTTCCTCGCCTGCGGGCTCGGCAGCTTCGGCTTCCTCTTCCGCCGCAGGTGCGGGCGCGCCGCCGCCTGCCGGGGCAGGACTGCTTCCGCAGCCGACGAGCATGGTCATGCTCATCACAAGGCTGAGAAGGATTGCAACAATCTTTTTCATACATGCCTCCTTTGGGGTGATGCCGGATTAAGCCGAATCCGGCGGTTAACTGATACTTTGATTTTATCCGGCAGCCTGACCGGTAAAAATACCTTTTCTTGAGCAGAGATTACACTTTCATGAGAAATCACCGGCAGCACGATAATCAGTCATAAAGGCTGTAATACTCCATAAGAAGCTTCGCCTGCGCATAGGCAAACCGGCGGATCTCCTCGCGGTTCCTCTGCTCCTCCGGCATCGCCCTGTATTCGAAAAGTTTTACCGAAGGCGGATTATCCATAGGAACGATTTCACAGCACTCCAGTATGTTGATGCAGTTCTCCGCGGCATCCAGAATCTCGTCAAGCGGAGCCTCCTTCTTTAAGAAAAGCGACTCGATTCCGCGGATAGCCAGAGCGTTCTTCACGCGGTCAACAGCCTTCTGCGCATACTGCTCCCTGTTGCCCATCGGAAGTATTCGGCTGGCCGAGCGGTTGCGGTAGAACCCGAGAATCGCAGCGACAATCGAAGGGTCGCGGATGGTGCCGTCCGGATACATGATTCCGTGAAGAGGTCCCCAGAAGCCCTCAATAATCAGATTAAAGATGTAGTATCCGTAGTTATATTTCTGGCAGTACTCCAGCTCAATCTCGTAGGGATTGGCCCTGCCGATGCAGCCCATCTCGTTGTTGACTACCGGCTTTCCGCCCCATTCTTCGGAAGTCTTCTTCGCGAATTCGTACACCTCCCCGACTTCCCTTCTGGTGGTCAGATAATCGTGGAAGGCAATCACGTCCACCAGATCGTTCGTCGACTCAAGGTGCTCCACCTTCTCATGGCCCACCGTGATCGGTGTGTCGTCGTCCAGTTCCCGGAGCATCTCCACCTGCTTCCTTAAGTCCGCACGGATTTTGTTGTAGCGTATCTTGTACTCCTCGGGATCCTTATCCTTCACGCTGTACAGATACTCGTTGCAGAACGGCTCATTATAGGCGTCCCACATGAGGAGATTAGGCTCCTTGCCGACCAGTTTTACGATGCGCTCCAGATAATAGCGCTTCTCCTTCCACTCCTCCTCGGTAAGGCTCTCATACTCGAAATAGCCGTTGCCGCTCGAGAGCGTACAGGTAAAGGTCATGTCATATTTCTGAAGAAGCCGGACATACTGCAGATATCTCTCCTCCGTCTCATCAGGATTCTCCTTCCACATTCTCTCAAAGATGCCGCAGCGGACGGAATTGATTCCCAGCTTCTCGTGGGCGATTTTCAGTTCCTTCTCGATCTGCTCGATGGAAACTCCCTTGCGCCATCCGTGGTGCACACCCCGGATATCACTGTAGTCTCCCTTAATCCTGTCTTTCCAGTCCTTCATCTTTTTCTCCTTTCCCGTTCTTCTTCATCCGAAACGCTGCCCGTCCCTGCGGAAGTCCCCGGATTATCAGACCCGCCTGCGGTATTTCCCGACGAAGATCAGTTTTTTTCATTTTCCGTTAGTCCGTCCGTCCCTATCTATGACTTATCTTGAACAAAGATTGCAGAAAACTGATCAGCGCAGGTTTAACGTTTGACTCCTTCGATACGGAAGACTACACTTCAAATTGGGGAATTATAGTGTTGCCCAAAGCGCAATAATTCCGGCACGCTTAAGAATTCATTTTTGAAAGACGAAAACATGAAAACGACGGATAATAAACCGTACTCCCTTAAAAAAAGAATATTCCTTCTGTTCCTTGCCACCTATGCGCTGCTCTCCTCAATCATGATCATTCTCGACATATGGATCTATCAGATCCTATTCTCCCAGACCGAGAACAACTACTCGGAATTTACCGAAAACACCGCTCAGCAGATGAGCGCAGAGCTCCTTAACATACAGAATTTCGTGCTGACTACACTGATCAGCAATAACGATCTTTCCACCATGAAAGCAGCCTCAGGCAAGCCCGAGCTGTACATCACCAGGGCACGCTTCATGAATTATCTTCAGAAATATACTCCGTCCTACTCCCTGGTCGACGGGATGTTCTTTTATGTTCCCGAATCGGACAGCTATGTCTCCGCCATCAACAGCAGCTCCACCTCCACTCCCTCCGCCATTCTGCAGGAATTAAGGGAAACCGTGGAGCGTGACGGACTGACCGATTTTATAACCGGAACGAATAACCAGTGGTTCATCAAAACCATCGGGGACGACAGCTATCTCATTAAATATATGTCCTACAGCGGCAAGATCGGAGGCGCCTGGAT
>OMSM01000025.1 GCA_900313745.1 uncultured Lachnospiraceae bacterium | reverse complement strand
CGCTTCCCGCAGATGTCGCACACCCTTCTGCGCCGGATCGACGTATCATTGTCCGCCGGTCGGGAATCGATCACTCTGGTGTCTTCTCTTCCACAGTAGGGACATTTCATGGCGAAAACCGTCCTTCCCCGGAGCCGGATGCCACCGGATTCCGTACTGGCAGGCAGATATGGTAATAATCTGCTCAGCCGTAACTAATTATAGGGGCTGATAATTCTTTGTCAATAAAAACCCCCGCCGCCTGCCGGCGACGGGGTAATCAGAGAGCGGCTGACGGGAATCGAACCCGCCTCCCCAGCTTGGGAAGCTGGTATACTACCGATGTACTACAACCGCATTGCGTCCCACTTACGGAACGCTGTTATTATAACCGATCTCTTCCCTGTTCGCAATCAGTTTTTAAAGCTGTGAATCGGTGCAGGGATTCTGCCCTTACGGTTCACAAAATCATCACAGGAATACGGGTTGACCGGCATGATGGGCGCTTCGCCAAGAAGGCCGCCGAAGGAGGCGTGCTCCCCTACCTTCTTCCCGATAACGGGGATTATCCTTACCGCCGTCGTCTTGCCGTTGACCATTCCGATGGCCATCTCGTCCGCGATAATTCCGGCGATCGTCGTGTCCTTCGTGTCCCCGGGGACCGCGATCATGTCCAGTCCGACGGAACACACGCAGGTCATCGCCTCCAGCTTCTCCAGGGTAAGGGCACCGCATTCCGCGGCGGAGATCATTCCCTGGTCCTCGCTGACCGGAATAAACGCACCGCTCAGGCCGCCGACATACGAGGAAGCCATCACGCCGCCCTTCTTCACCTGATCGTTCAGCAGGGCCAGCGCTGCCGTCGTTCCCGGCGCACCGGCCTTCTCCAGGCCTATCTCGCAGAGGATATCCGCAACACTGTCTCCCACGGCAGGCGTGGGAGCAAGAGAAAGATCCACGATCCCGAAGGGGACACCGAGACGGCGGGAGGCCTCCCTTGCCACCAGCATTCCGACCCGGGTCACCTTGAACGCTGTCTTCTTGATGGTCTCGCAGAGCACCTCGAAGCTCTCCCCTCTTACGCTCTCCAGAGCAGTCTTCACTACGCCCGGGCCGCTTACGCCGACATTGATGATGCTGTCCGCCTCGGTCACGCCGTGAAATGCCCCTGCCATGAAGGGATTGTCGTCCGGGGCGTTGCAGAACACCACCAGCTTGGAGCAGCCGATGGAATCCCTGTCTGCCGTGAGTTCCGCAGTCTCCCTGAAGATCGATCCCATAAGGCGCACGGCGTCCATGTTGATTCCCGTTTTCGTGGAACCCAGGTTTACCGACGAGCACAGGACGTCCGTCCCGGCAAGCGCTTCCGGTATGGATCGGATAAGGAGTTCGTCGGAGGCGGTCATGCCCTTGGAGACCAGGGCTGAATATCCTCCGAGAAAATTCACTCCGACGGCTTTCGCAGCCTCATCCAGGGTGTGCGCTATCCTCACATAGTCCGCGGAGGTATGGCAGGCAGAGGCCCCGACAAGGGCGACGGGAGTGACGGAGATCCTCTTGTTGACGATGGGCACGCCGAAATCTCTGGAGATCTCCTCCCCTGCTTTTACCAGGCCGCCCGCGGCTTCGGTGATCCGCCTGTAGATATTGTCGCAGAGCCTCCCGATATCCGGGTCGATGCATCCTAAGAGGCTTAGGCCCAGGGTTATCGTCCGGACGTCGAGATTCTCCTTCTCGATCATTGCGTTGGTCTCGGCAGCTTCCTTAAGATTAATCATATTGCACTCCATCAGGGCACCGTAAAGAGGCGCCTGCTCCGGTCTCAGATCCTGTGCATCTCGTCGAAGATCTCTTCCTTCTGGCACTTGATCTGGACGCCCAGCTCCTTTAAGCCCACTGAAGCGAGTTCATCCGCCATATCCCCGAATGATCCGGTCATTCCCGAGTAGTCGACGATCATCATCATGTTGAAATATCCCTGGACTATGGTCTGGGAGATATCGAGAATATTGATTTTCCTCGATGCGAGATAAGTGCAGACCCCGGCGATGATGCCCACCGTGTCCTTCCCTACTACCGTAATAATCGCTTTTTCCATCCTGTTGTTCCTTTCCGGCGCTTAATGGCCGCCGGCAGAGCCGGCTCAGAATTCTACTATTCCGGACATCTCTTTTCTTTTTGCCACATGGATAGGCAGCTCGTCCGGCCGGAATCCGGAACCGCTCATCAGAATCTCGACGCGGACAGTTTCGTAGGCGAGCTCGGGCATGTTGTTCTCCTCACTAAGATGTCCGAGATAAACAGCCTTCATGTGGTCGTTGAGAACCTTCGAGAGCATACGGCCGGAATTCATGTTGGAGAGATGTCCCCGGTCCCCAAGTATCCGCTGCTTGAGAGGATAGGGATATCGCCCCGCCTGCAGCATGTTCACGTCGTGATTGGCCTCTACCAGAAGCACGTCGGAATCCTTGAGGCATTCCACGGTGTAGTCCGTATAACAGCCAAGATCCGTGCAGATGCAGGCCTTCTTCTTTCCGTAGGTAAAGCGGTAGCCCACCGGATCCGCGGCATCGTGGGAGATGTGCATCGGCTCCACGGTGATGTCCCTTATCGTAAATTTCTCGTCCGGCCGGATCACGATGAACCGCCCGGGATCGATTCCCGCAAAGCTGCTCATCCGCATCATCGCTTCGATTGTCCCGGCTGTGGCGTAGATCGGGGCCTCCGTCTTCCTCGCGAGGACCGGTAGCCCCTGGATGTGGTCGGAATGCTCGTGCGTGATGAGAATCCCGTCCAGGTCCCTGCCTCCTACATCCAGCGCATGGATACCCTCAAGCACCCTCTTGCAGCTTATCCCCGCATCGACAATCAGGCTCGCCGCACCGGAACCGATATAGGAGCAGTTGCCGCTGCTTCCGCTTGCTATACTTGCAAATCGCATGTATCCTGCTACCTCATAAAAACTCGCCGGATCCCCGGCGCTTTCCGCCGCCCTTCCGGATCCGGAAAAGCTCCCGCTCCACCTGCGAACGGGTATCCTCAATACTTCCGCTGTTGTCTATGGTCACATCGGTGCCTGCGCGGAATTCCTCCTCGCTAAGCTGGGCAGCCATAATACTGTCGATTTTCTCATCGCTGTATCCCCGGCTCTCCTTAAGGCGCCGCCTGCGCTCTTTTTCGTCGCAGTAGATGTACCACATCTCATCCGCGGTCTCCCCGAAGCGGTTCTCGATAAGCAGCGCCGCTTCCACGACAAAAAACTCGTGAATGCTGCTGTTTCTCTCCTTTTCGGCCTCTTCCGAGAGATATTCCATCACCGCCGGGTGAAGTATACTATTCACCTTCTGCCTCAGGCTGTCGTTTCCGAAGATCCTGGCGGCCATCTCACGCCGGTCGATCACGCCTTCACTGTCAAGGAGCGGGGCGCTGTCCTCCCGCTTTCCCTCCTCCTCGAGAAGCCTCACCAGGGGCCCGTAGGCGGGCGCCCCCGGAAGCATCATCTCATGGGTGCACTCATCCGACTTGATGATCCTTGCGTCCGCGTGCTCCTCGAGATAGTCCAGGACCGCCGACTTCCCGCAGCCGACTCCGCCGGTAACACCTAATATGTACGCCATAACACTCCTTACGGTCCGGATCACCGGGCTTCTGCCGCCGCGGGAATGCCGCGGACGGCGGAAATCCCGTTATTTCGCCTCGTACCAGTCGCTGCCCGAGTGGATGTCCGTGATGAGCTCCACCGGCATCACAGCAGCGTTCTGCATCTCCTCCGCAAGCACACGGCGGACTTCGTCTTCCTCTCCCTGCGCCGTCTCGATGAGCAGCTCATCGTGGATCTGGAGGATCAGTTTTGACTTAAGCTTTTCCCTTGCGATGCGCTCCCACACCCGGATCATCGCGATCTTCATGATATCCGCCGCCGTCCCCTGGATCGGGGAATTCATCGCGACGCGCTCGCCGAACTGCCTTGTCATGAAATTGCCGGACTTAAGCTCCGGTATCGGGCGCCGCCGGCCGTAAAGGGTGGTCACATACCCTTTTTCCTTCGCATCCGCCACCTGGCGGTCCAGGAACGCCTTAACCTGCGGGTAGGTGGCAAAATAGGACTCGATATACTCCGCCGCCTCCTTGCGCGATATGCTGAGATCCTGGCTCAGTCCGAAGGAGCTGATTCCGTAGACAATGCCGAAATTCACCGCCTTTGCGTTCCTTCGCTGAAGGTCCGTGACCTCGTCGAAGGGCGTGTGGAATACCTTGGACGCGGTGATCCTGTGGATATCGCTGTTCTGCCGGTACGCCCGGATCAGCTCCTCGTCTCCGCTCATCACGGCGAGAATGCGGAGCTCGATCTGGGAGTAATCCGCATCGGT
>OMSM01000024.1 GCA_900313745.1 uncultured Lachnospiraceae bacterium | reverse complement strand
GCCTGCCTCTGTCGAAGGGAAGGCTGTATACGGAGCGGTCGGCGAGTACAACGACTTCGAGAACCCGGACCGCGTGGTGATCCGTCCTGTCGAGGCCAGGGCGGCCGACTTCGGTTTCACCGCAAAGATGCCGGCTTCGTCCGTCGCGGCATTCAAGGTCAGCTTCTGATTAATTGAACATAATTCACCCGTGCGGCTGCGCTTCTGCGGCACTTCCGGGGACGCAAGTGACAAAGTTTACAGCCATGTCAGATACTGCTCAGCCGAAGGTCTGCCGGCGCTGCCTGCTGGCGGAAATGGAAAACAGCCAGGACATCCTGGACTACGTAAAACGGACGGGGGAACTCCTTCCCCCGTCCGAGCGCTGCTCCGACGAGGAGTACCGCTCGCGGCTTGATACCTGCCGCGAATGCGACTTCCTCGCGGACGCGACCTGCTCGAAATGCGGCTGCTACGTGGAAATCCGGGCACTCCGCCGCGGAAACCATTGTCCGCTCCCGAAGCATAAGTGGTAATGCTTGTCCGGCCGCCTGAGGGCGGCCTAATATTTGCTTTTCTCTCATTCCGTCCGCCACCCAAGACCAAATCGGCCGCCACTCTGGTCCCATGAGCACCCAACGTTAAAAAAAGCCTGCCGAAGCAAGCTTCAGCAGGTCTTTTCTTACTTTAAAGACTTTCCGATGAGCACCGCAGCCGGATTACTTCACCTCAATCTTGGTGATGTGGGGCTGAGGTCCCTCATACCAGTACAGGAAGCCTTCCATGGAGACGACATCGCCGATCTGGAGGTTCTTGACCGCCTCATAGACGTCAGAGCCCTTGCCGGTGAGATATCTTCTCACGACGAAGCTGTAGTTCTCGCCGTCCTTGGAGACGGTGAAGTACAGGTCGCTGTTGCCGTCGTCCTGGCCGGAGCCGTCCCAGTTGTACAGGAAGGCAAGATCGTTGCCGTCCTCGTCCTGGCCGGCGGCCTCGACGGTCACGTCGTTCACGCAGATGAACTCGTTCTGGTGATCCGCAAGCTCATCGGTGCCGAGCAGATCGGTCACATCCAGGGGCTCCGCGATGAACTCGCCGTCCTCGAACTCGAAGGTCGCGTCGACGATCTCAACCTCGCCGGACCACTCGGACTTGTAGCCGGTAACCTTGATCTTCTGGCCAGGGACAAGTTTTGCGGCATCCTCCTCGGAGCAGGCCATGTCGTACAGGAAGTACGCGCCGTCCTCATCCTGGGAATAGACGGTGATCTTGTTGTCCCACCAGGACTGGCAGGCCTGTACATAAGTCTCGACCACAACCTTGGAGTCCAGCTCCGCCGCTGCGTACTCGGCATAGGACATCACTTCGTCGCCGGCAGCCTCTTCGACGGCTTCCTCGACCTCTTCCGCGGCCTCCTCAAGCGCCTCGGCGACATCCTCGCCCGCGCCCTCGGCTTCTTCCTTCACCTCTTCGACTTCCTCCGTCAGCTCCTCAGCAGCCTCGGCAGCCTCTTCCTTGACCTCTTCCGCAGTCTCTTCGACAGCCGCCGCCGTCTCTGCGGGAGCCGCTGCCGGAGCGGCGGCGCAGCCGACCATCGCGAGTGCCATGGTTCCGGCCAGCAGTAACGCAATAACCTTCTTCATAATGCTCTCCTCTTCTTTCCTGCGGCGGGCGGACATCCTCTGCTCATAGGGAATGAGCGCCGCGCAGACTTGTGAAATTCCCGGTTTAGGGGAAACAGTGAATCACAGCATGTTGATTATAGCACACCATGCCGGCATCGGCAGAAAATCCTTGCCCCAGCCGGCTGTTCCATGCTGCCTCAGCTTCAAAGTGTAAGCGAAAGCGGCGGAAGCATGTCACAAACCTCTAATGAGGAGCTATTATAAAAAGAGAGGTACATTCTATGAATACGAAGAAAAGTGGTACATTCATTCAGGCAGCCCGCAAACATCCGGATATGTCCCAGCAGGCACCGGGAGAGCATCTTTCCGTCGCTGACAAAGCTGCCTCCGTTCCCAAAGCTCCGGAAGCCGATGTGACTGCTGCACTCGATTATACTTCCCAGCAGTCCATCTCCCCGCTGCTATTCGGTGACAATCTGGAGCATACCCGCGGCTGTATTTACGGCGGTCTTTCGGCTGAAATGCTGCGAAACCGTAAATTTGCCGGCAAGCCGGGGCGTTACGGATGTGCGCATGAATGGTATGCCGTCGGTGAGAATCCTGTACTGTCCTTCGGCACATCCTATACCAGGCATGGCGAAGGGTATAAAATGCACCGGAATCATGAGCTGAATGCACAATATATCACAAATTATCAGCCCATCCGTTCCGGGATGGGACAGAAGGATCTGTATCTCCATGCCGATACCGATTATGGTTTTACAGCAGCTGTCTGTTCTTTCTCCGGTAATATTCTGACAGTTTCCCTCATCGGTTCTGACAAAACCGTCTATGACAGTAAAGCCATATCTGCCCTTCCCGGAGAATATCGTGAAGTGACTGTGATCCTCCACTCCCCTGTAGAGGATCCCGAGGCGCGGCTGGAGATTACGTTTGATACCGTTGGTACGGTAATGATCGGTGCGCTTTCACTGATGCCCTCTGCCAATTTTCATGGTATGCGGCTGGATGTGATTGAAAAGATAAAGGAACTGGGGATCAGACTGCTTCGCTGGCCCGGCGGTAATTTTGCCGGAGAATATCATTGGAAAGACGGCCTTCTGCCCCGGAACATGCGCGCTCCCCTGCAGTCCTATCTGGGGCTGGAAACGCAGCCCCATTCATCCGGTTATGATTTTCATGAGATCGCTACCGACGATTTTATCGCTCTGTGTCGGGAGATTGGTGCGGAACCATTCATTACGCTGAATCCCACCTGGAATACACCGGAGGAAAGCGCACAGTGGGTGGAATACTGTAATGGCGATGAGAATACCGAATAT
>OMSM01000017.1 GCA_900313745.1 uncultured Lachnospiraceae bacterium | reverse complement strand
TGATCCGGGTCATACTCCTCGAGGAGCTTATCCGAAACCATGTAGATTCCCTGTTTCTTAATTACGACGTGCTGTGCGCGTACCCTTTCCGCCTGATGAGAAACGCGGACCTGACCATTGACGAGGACGAGGCGGAGGACCTGCTCCAGGAGATCGAGAAACAGCTGAAGAGAAGGCAGTGGGGCGAGGCAATCCGTCTCGAGGTGGAGAAGGGGATCGACAAGGATCTGCTTAAGGTTCTTCAGACCGAGCTTGAGGTGACCGATGACGAGATCTTCTTCATCGACGGCCCCCTGGATCTGACCTTCCTGATGAAGATGTACTCCATCCCGGGGTTCGAGCAGTTCAAGGAGCACAGGTACGCGGCGCCCCAGGAGGTGCCGGAGCTGCCTCCGGGACAGGATGTGTTCGGGGCCGTCCGGAAGGGTGATATTTTCATGCACCATCCGTACCAGAGCTTCGAGCCGGTGATCCGTTTTGTCTCCCAGGCGGCCGTGGACCCGGATGTGCTCGCGATCAAGCAGACTCTCTACAGGGTGAGCGGCAATTCGCCCATTATCGCAGCACTTGAGCGCGCCGCGGAGAACGGAAAGCAGGTCACCGTACTTGTGGAGCTGAAGGCACGTTTTGACGAGGAGAACAACATCGTGTGGGCAAAGCGCCTTGAGCGCGCCGGCTGCCACGTCATCTACGGGCTGCGCGGCCTGAAGACGCACTCCAAGATCACCCTCGTCGTCCGGAGAGAGGAGGACGGAATCCGCCGATACGTCCATCTTGCGACCGGAAACTATAACGATTCCACGGCAAAACTTTACACGGACGTCGGTCTTATGACCTGCAGGGAAGCCGTGGGGGAGGATGCGACTGCCGTCTTCAACATGCTCTCCGGATATTCGGAGCCCAGGGCATGGAACTGCCTCTCCATCGCTCCTCTGTGGCTTAAGGACCGTTTCCTTTACCTCATAAACCGCGAGGCGGAGCACGCGGAAGCGGGGGAGAAGGCGCACATCATCGCCAAGATGAACGCCCTGTGCGACCCGCCGGTGATGGAGGCGCTCTACAGAGCGTCAAGCCGGGGAGTGAAGATCGACCTCATCGTCCGCGGAATCTGCGGAATCCGCGTCGGAATTCCCGGAGTCAGCGAGAATATCACGGTCCGGTCCATTGTGGGCAACTTCCTGGAGCACAGCCGGATCTACTACTTTGAGAACGGAGGGCGGCCGGAGCTCTATGCGGCAAGCGCGGACTGGATGCCGAGAAACCTGGACAGGAGAGTGGAGATCATGTTCCCTATCGAGGATGAGGCGATCAAGGAGAAGGCGCTGCATATCCTGAACGAGGAGCTTCTGGATACGGAGCAGGCCAGCGTGATGAACGCGGACGGCGAGTATGAACATGTTGACCGGAGAGGAAAGCAGATTGTCAATTCGCAGCTGGTCTTCTGCGAGGAGGCGGTCGCGGCGAGCCGGCGGACGGCGGAAGCTGTTAATCCCAGGGTGTTTGTTCCGGAGATGAGCAGTGCGGACGAAGCCGGGGAACGGCAGCAGCCGTGATATTAAGCCTTGCTGCTACAGGTCATACGGAGGTTTGCGGACAGATGGGATATGATAAGGCGGTACTGAAGGCTTTTCTGGAGAACCAGCTTAAGCTTTTCCCCGAAGAAGTAGCCGCTGATGAAGATGAAGCGGCCGATTTCCTGGAGATGTGCATGGCAGTCGTCGTGAACTCCCCGGAAGAGGTTCTGGAGTACTTCGACGAGGCCGGCGCGGACATCACCGGCCTCGACAGCAGGAGCATTCTCGATGAATGTGAGGTTTTTCCCGTCGGGGACGGGAGATATCTGATCGTAGAGGGCTGAGGAATCTGCAGTATTTCTCCGGCTGCTTCCTGGCTAAACGGGCAGGCCCAGATAGTCGAGGAAAGGGACGAGGCCGTCGTGGGAATTGTCCTTTGAAGTGATAAAGTGGGCAGCCCCGGTCAGTTCCGGAGTGAGTGCCGTCCCATTGCACATCGCGATGCTTATTCCAGCGGCTTCGAGCATGCTGATGTCATTGCCGGAGTCCCCCGCAGCGATCGTGTTTTCGCAAGGGACGCCGAGCAGCCCGGCGGTACGGGTGACAGCCCGGCCTTTTCCCGCCCTGCGGGAGATAATTTCAAGATAATAGGGATTGGAGAGAAAGGCGTCGGCCTCTTCTCCCAGTTCGTCGGCAAGCGCCTGTCTCAGCAGACTGAGACGGGCGCTTTTCCCGTCCAGGTCAATAGCGAGACACTTGCCCGGCTCCTCGTCAAGGAGGGAGACGGGATCCTCCGCCGTGAGAAAGTTCATGCGGACATAGCGCTGGTAGTATTCCGTCTCCGGACATTCCCTTCGGCAGACCACGGCATCTCTCCGGTAGGTCTGGACGTGGACGCCGAAGCGGTCAGCAAGTGCAAAAACTTTCCTCACCGTATCGAGGGAGAGCCCCTCCTTAAAAAGCGTCCTGCCGGTTCCGCAGTCGAAAGCCTCCGCGCCGTTGCAGCCGATGACGGCAGTGCCGCCCAGACGGTTAAGCCCCAGCTCGTCATGCACCTTAAGGACGTTGGAGAGAGGGCGGCCCGAGCATAGAATGATGCGGTGCCCTGCCCCGGATATGCGCTCAAGGGCGGCAAAGGTATCCGGCGTGATTTTCTTCCCGTCGTCGAGAAGAGTCCCGTCGAGGTCGAAGAAGAAGAGCTTCGTGTTCTCCGATGTACCGAAAAGGGCTCGCTTAAGGCCGGTGAGCAGCTTCTCCGGAACGGCGAGAGGCCTGTCCTCATAGCCGGTGCCAAGTTCAAGGCAGGGCTTGTTGGTGCCGTGGAAATCCGACCCGCCGGTGACGAGCAGTTTTCTCTCCCCGGCAAGCTTCAGCAGCTCTTCCCTCTCCCGAACGGTATATTTCGAATAGAGGCACTCCAGCCCCATAAGCCCTGCGTCGGTCATCCGGTCGAGGAGCACGTTCAGCTCCGCGCTGTCCAGGCCGTACTGGTAAGGGTGAGCAAGTACGGGGACTCCGCCGAACCTGAGTATGGTTCTCACCGCGTCCTCGGGGGACATCTTCGTCCGGGGCACATAGTAGGGACAGCCCTCGCCGATATATCTGCTGAAGGCTTCCGGCATATCCTTTACGATCCCATGATCCGCCATGTAGCGGGCAATGTTCGCCCGTGTGATGACCGCGCCGGGGTTCTCCGCGAGGAGGCCCTCGTAGGGAACGTCGATTCCGTCATTTACAAGCCTGCGGCACATCTCTTTGTTCCGGGTTTCCCTGGTATCGACGAATTCGGCGATCACTTTCCGGAATTCATCGGAGCAGTAGTCAATGCCGTAGCCAAGGACATGGACGTCCACCTCCCCGTAATTCGTGGAGAATTCGATGCCGGGGATGACTTCTATCGGGGGATCGGCTCTGCCTGCAGCAAAAACCGCCTCCGCGATTCCGGCGACGGTGTCGTGGTCGGTGAGCGCGAAGGCGGTGAGTTTCTTTTTCGAGGCTTCCTCCACCAGTTCGGTGGGGGAGAATGTGCCGTCGGAATGACTGGAATGAACGTGAAGATCGATCATAGGGACCTCTGTTCCGGGGTCCGGCGGAGAGTATGCGCCGGAGTGAGGGACGGGGTTATTCCCCGTCCTCGGTGAAGATCTCCTCCTCGGCTGTGGAGACATAGACCGTGCGCTTTCTTGCCTCGGCGTCGTTCTCGAGATAGGAGTCATAATCCGTGATCTTGTCAATGAAGCCGCCGCCGGGCAGCAGCTCGATGATCCGGTTTGCGGTGGTCTGCACGACCTGATGGTCACGGCAGGCGAAGAGCTCCACTCCCGGGAATCGCATCATGCCGTCGTTAAGAGCGGAGATGGACTCCATGTCAAGGTGGTTGGTGGGCTCGTCGAAGATCAGGCAGTTGGCGCCGCTGATCATCATCTTGGACAGCTGGCAGCGGACTTTCTCGCCTCCGGAGAGAATGCGGACCTTCTTTATTCCGTCATCCCCGGCGAAGAGCATGCGCCCGAGGAATCCGCGGACATAGGTGATGTCCTTTACGGGAGAGTATCCCTGCAGCCACTCGGTGATGTTCAGATCGGAGTCGAATTCTCTGGTGTTGTCCTTCTCGAAGTATGCCTGGGAGGTGGTTACACCCCATTTGAAGCTTCCTTCATCCGGCTCCATTTTGCCCATAAGGATCTCGAAAAGAGCAGTTTTGGCCTGCTCCTGGGATCCGAC
>OMSM01000142.1 GCA_900313745.1 uncultured Lachnospiraceae bacterium | reverse complement strand
GGAGGCCTCGGCCTGTACGCGGACACGGTCAACGAGCTCGTCAATCCCTTCAATTACCTGCTGCTCCTCTTCGGAAGGGACAGAATCTTCCTCGCACTGAACATACTCGTCGCTTTCTACGGCATCGCAGCAGCGGTATCGGCGGACTTCTTCCTGCAAAAACTCGTCCGCCCCACAGGGAGAGTAAAGGTCCTGAATCTCTCCCTGGCCCTCAGCTATGCCTTCTCCGGCTATGCTGCCTACAATTATCAGATCATCAAGTGGATGATCTTCCCGGTTATTTTCCCGCTGTACGCGCTGTCCCTTGCCGGTATTTCCGGAGCTTCGGATAACGGGGAAGCGCCGGAGAACACCCGGAGGGCGGGAACTGCCTTTGCCCTCCTCACCGCCTGGCAGCTGGTGCTGAGCATACAGCTTGGCTTCATGGCGCTGCTGTTCGCCCTTTTTGCCTTCGGGTCCGCGAAGAATAAAGAGAGAAGGAACGCGGTTCCTGTCCTCGGCACATATACCTTCGCGGGCATTCTGCTCGCCGGAGCTGCGCTCGTCCCGAACATCCGCACGCTCCTTAATTCCGCGAGGGCAGGATATACATCCTATCTGTCGGTGATGACGAGGCACGGGCTTGACGATCTCGGGGACCGGCTCTTCCAGATCGCCCATCCGGTGCTTATCGCGTTAATTCTGTACATGCTCTGCGGAAAGCTCTCCCGCCGGAAAGGAAAAACCGCGGCATCCCCCGGCAGCGGGGAGGGCGCCGCGCCCGGACGCGGCGCCGTGTGCTTAAGAAAAGCGGCTGCGCTTACGGTATTTCTCTGGATCACTGTCCTCTTCGAACCTGCGAATCTCCTGTGGCACATGGGATCGTACCGCTGTTTCCCCGTGCGATACGCCTACATGGTCCTTCTTGTGATGGCCGCATGGATCCGGCTGGCGTACCCGGAGGAGAAGCAGGCGGCCTTAAGCGCGGCGCCGGCATTGTTCTCTCTTGCCGCGTCTTCTGCGGCGGTTTTCCTTGCTGTTCATTATGAGGAGCGCCTTGCGCAGGCTTTTTCCTCCCTTGCGCTGACGCAGTGCCCGGCGGAGCTGGGAATCTCCCTCGGCATTCTGCTGCTTCTTCTCGCATCGGCGGTGTTTGCTGCCGCCGCATCCTCCGGGATGAGGGGAACCCTTCTCCTCCCGGTGCTTGCGGCGTCCTTCTGTCTGTACAACATGATTTTCCTCCCGGAGAGTTATGGAATCCGCAGGGACAACGAGGAAGCCTACCTGGAGATGGCATCCGGGCAGGAATCCGCGGAACCGGCGCTCTGGGATTTTAAGCCCTTCGACGAGTCGCTTCCCCGGGATTCCGCGCTGGTTACCGGGGACTGGAGCCTGACCTCCTATCTTCCGGACGTGCCGCAGAAGACGATAGATGCGCTCTCCGGGCTGGGATTCCGCGCGGACTGGATGGCAACCTATGCGGAGGGCGCCCCGGCGGAGGCGGAGGAGCTTCTCGCCGGGCCTGCGGTTCTGGCTTCCCTCCCGGAATATGAGAAGGAGAGCGGATTCTCCCTGCCCGGCGCGGAAGAGCTTCAAAGGGGCAGGGAAGGCATATCCGCGGAGCTTGATGTCCGCAGGGCAAGGCTGGTGATTGACTGTGTCCTGCCGAAGGAGAGCGGAAGCTCTGTCCTGTTCCTTCCTGTGGTCCGGCTCCCGGGACTTGCGGCGGAAATCCTTCCGGGCAGGGAGGATGTGCCCGGGAGGGAGGACTCCGGAAAGGCAAAGAGCAGCAGGGCTTCTGCGGAGATTACAGAGCTCTTCGGCGGATTTGCGGGCATTCGACTTCCGGAAGGGGCAGAGGGAGAGCCCTGCCGGATCGCCGTCACCTTCCGGCAGCCGGGACTTACCGCCGGCATCTGCTTGAGTTTTGCCGGACTGGCCCTGCTTCCTGCGGCGATGCCGGCTGCCGCACTGCTCCCCGGGGTATTGAACGTGCTTTTTGCCCTCCTGCACGGGGCGGCTGTCGCAGCCGTCTATATCGTCCCCGCGGCAGGAATGGCTCTTTATCTGGTGCTAAGGGTGTTTTTCCCGGGGGCGGCCCTGACGGAGGCCTTCCGTACCGCCGCGGCCAGGGGTGCGGATCCGGGCATTGCGGCAGGGGTTCCCGGCGTGTCTGATGCCGCCGCGGTGCCGGAATATGTGCTTCTTTCCGCCGAGCCCCTGGAAGAGGGGATGCTCGTCCGGGTCGCGGGGCAAAACCTTGCCCGTGCGGAGGGGGCGGGCATAAGCGCGGACAGCACGGAGAACGGGGAGATGACCGCGGCAAAGGCTGCGGACGGCATCGCCCTGGACAACCGGAACCGCTGGTCCTCGGAGAACAACTGGGACAGTGCGGAGCACTGGCTGGAGATCGCGCTGCCGTCCCCCGCGGAGATATGCGCCGTCAGGCTTTACTGGGAGAGGACGAACGTCTCGGAGTATTCTCTCGAGTACATCCCCGCCGTGGAAGCGGATGTTCAGGACGGCGGGGGACAGCCGGGCGGAGAGAAGTGGGTCGAGGCGGTCCGCTTCACGGAAACGCCCGCGTCCAGGACCCAGGTAATCCTTCTGGACGAGCCGGTGCGTACAGGCCGCATCCGCCTTCATACGTACAATGTGAGAAGAGAGGAGGCGGACCTCACTCTGTACTACCAGAACGTCTCCCTCACGGAGATCGAGGTCTACGGAGCGGTCGACAGTTTTGTGCTGCGGACGCCGGAGATTCCGGAGGGGAGGCACCGGCAGATGGATCTGCCGGAGGTTCCTGAGGGCTACGCGCTGGAGTTCGCAGGTGCGGATTACGGGATGCTTTTTGACCGGGAGAGGCATGTCGCGGATACGGAGGCCGGTGTCGAGGCGGAAATCGGCTTTGCGCTGATTAAAACCGCAGACGGGGATCCGGCGCTCCGGGGAGAGGATGTGCGCTTCGAGCTGCCGGGAATGAAGGTGACGATTCCCGCCTCAGTGCCGCTGCCTCCGGAGAGAGAAGAGCCGGCCGCCGCGCTTCCCGAAGGCATCCGCGTCGCCGAGTGGCGCCCGGACGCCGGGGGAAGGAAGCTCATTATCCCTGCGGCGGAGGCGGAGCACCTCATGGAGAGAGCCGCTGCCCGCGCGGACGAGGCCTCAGGACAGGATGAAAAGGGCTCCGGAGAGGTGACCGGGAACCTTCCCGCGTCAGGCCTGGAATCGGTCGAAGAGGCGTACTGCATCTATATCGCGGGGGAGGAGGACGGCGGAATCCGGGTGTACGGAGGCGGCCGGAAGGGCCTTCAGTGGGGAATGGTCACGCTGGCAAAACTTGTCCTGGCCTGCACGGGAGAGGACGGAAGCGTCACGCTTCCCTGCGGCGTGATCCGGGATTATCCCCGCTATTCCGTAAGAGGCTTCGGCATTGACGTGTCGAGGCGCCCGGTGAGTCTCGATACGCTTGAAACGATAGCGGAGGAGCTCTCCGCACACCGGATGAACACCCTGCATGTCCACCTGAACGACAACCAGATCATCACCCAGAGCGGGTATGACGGCACGGTGGCAGGGGCGAGAAACCTCTACTCCGCCTTCCGCCTGGATCTGGGAATCACCGGGAAGGACGGGGCGCCTGTGGCTTCGGGCGATCTCTGTTATTCTGAGGAGGAGTTCGCTCAGTTCGTGGATTACGCCGCTTCCCTCGGCGTGGAGGTGATCCCGGAGATTGACACGCCTGCCCACAGCCTCGCCCTGACGAAAGTTTTTCCCGAGGCGGGTTTTGCGCGGGCTCCGGAGCTCGCCGACACGCTGGATCTCTCCAAGGAGGCCGCCCGGGAGCTGGGAAGGAAGGTCTGGACCGAGGCCCTCGCGGGGGCGGCGTTTGAGGACTGTGCGACGGTGCACCTCGGCGGCGACGAGTACTACGGAAGGGGAAGGGATTACGCGGCATACATGGCCTCGCTCGCCCTGCTCGTGAAGGAGACGGCGCCGGAGAAGAAGCTGCGCCTCTGGGCAAGCCTGGATTATTACGGCGACCCGGGGCTCTACAGGACGTTGGCGCAGGCGGCCCCGGAACTGGAGATGCAGCTCTGGGACGCGTCCTGGGCAGACCCGGGCAGGGTATACGGGGAGGGCTTCTCCCTGATCAATTCCTGGAGCCGGGATTTGTATATCCTCCCCGGCGGGGGATATGATTACCTTGACACGGAGCAGCTGCAGAGCAGCTGGATGCCGAACCGGTTCGCGACGGAGGACAGGGAGTGGATCATCCCTGCATACTCCGGCAGGATGCTTGGGGCAGTGTACATGCTCTGGAACGACTGGGCGGATTACGGGAATCCGGGTGCGGAAGAGAGTGCGGGGAATAAGAAAAAGCGCCCGGGCGGGGAGAGTGCGGAGAGCGGTACCGACGCGGATATCCTCGCGCGCTTTGCCGCGCCTCTGGATGTTCTGGAGAGCAGGCTCTGGTAAACAGCATGAGGCCGCAGCGCGACGGCGGTGCAGGAGCGGCGGGTGCCGCACCGGGAACAGCCGCATCCGCGGATCCGGCCGGGATGGCTGTGACACGGTACTTACGAGGTATTACATGAGAAAAGCAGCGTTATTCGGTAAGAAGTATACTCCGGCCCAGCTCGCCGCAATTGCGGTGACGCTGGCTGTTCTCGTTCTTATCTGGCCGCTCGGGCTTGTCCGCGGCGAGGCCTTTGATGCCTCGGACCGGCTGCTCTTTGAGAGGGACTACACGAACTTCTATCTTTCCTCGGACGGCGATTATGTCACGGCGACGGTGGAGGGCAGAGGGGAACACGTCTCGGAGGTTGCCTTCTGCGGAACCTTCCGGGAGGCGGAGGTGACGGAGGAGACGAAGCTAGACTGCTATATGCTGGATATCGGCGGGCAGATCGTCTTTGAGGAGTACCTCCCCGCCGCTCCTCTTCCCAGGTACGGAATTTACCGCATCCCCGTGGATATGACGCTTAAGGAGGGGGAGCTCTATACCTTCGTCGTCATGCTGTCCGGGGACGGGGTTTTCGGCGTGGAGTGCTATGATGTCAGCTATGAACCCGCCATCGTCTTAAGGACGTCGGAGGAGGCCGCGGGGCTTTCCCCTTCAGCGGTGTCCGCTTCCGGATTTGCTGCGGCTCTTAAAGCTGCCGCCTGGCTGGCAGGCCTTGCGCTTATTGCGGGTATCCTCGCAGGTTTTCCCGTGAGAAAGGTTCTTGCCGTCACCATTACCGGCGCCTTCCTGATGGCGGCAGCTGCCCAGTACCTGTGGGACCTGGATCTGCAGTCGGCGCAGGCGATGCGCTTCGGTTCCGCGGCTGTACTTCTCATGGCGGTGCTGGTGTGCGCGGAGCTGTTCCTGCCGGAGTACCGGCTCTGTATCTGGAGCGGAATGCTGCTTGCCGCGGGCTTCTTCTTCCTCACTGGAATACCCCACGGGCAGGTGCCGGACGAGGTTAATCACTTCCTGCGCGCCTTCGACCTCTCCTGCGGTCATCTGATGTCCGGGCATCTTTCGGACGGCTCCGGAGGAGACGTGCTCCCTGCTGCGCTGCTCTCGGTCGCCGACAGGGCAGCTGTGCTTGACTGGACGGACGTCCGGGAGATCGCGTTTACCAATACCTCGCTCTACGCCCCGGTCTGCTATATCCCTCAGGCGGTCGGGATCAAGATCGCGAGGATATTCACTTCGAACGTGTATGCCATTTTTATGGCAGGAAGGGCCGGAGCCTTTGCCGCGTGTTTCCTGCTGTCCGTGTACGCGCTGAAGAAGATGCCCTTAGGAAAAACCGCGCTGTTTGTCGTGATGATGCTTCCCATGACCCTGCAGGAGATGGCCTCCATGTCCTCGGACGCCCTGACCAATGCACTTGCCTTTGCATTCATCGCAGCGGCTCTGGGGTTCATTGATTCCGGCCGGAGTCTCTCCCGGAAGGATCTGGCGGTCCTCACCGCGCTCGCTTCGGCGCTGGCTTTGTGCAAGCTGGTCTATGTGGTGCTGATTGCCGTGTTCCTCCTGATCCCGGCAAAGCAACTTGGGCAGGAGGAGCGCCCCGCGAAGGCCCGACTGAACAGGATCATTCTCTTCGGGGTGCCGTTCGCGCTTGATCTTGTGAGCTCCCTGGTGTACAGGGGATATGTCTCCTCCTTCGGAGACCGCGTGGACGGCGCGGAGCAGGCGAAATTCATCCTCACGCACCCTTCGGAGATCATCGGCCTTGCACTGCGCGAGACGGTGCAGAGGGGGAACGTGTATTTCCGCTCCATGACCGCGGATTATATGGGTCTTCTGGTGATCCGCACGGCCGGAATCATCGTGCCGGTGCTGCTGGTGGTCATGGTGTACGCCGTGACGGCCTCCGGGGCCGGGAGAAGTTTTGCCGGGAAAACCGGGGCGGTTTCCGGCTCACCGGACAGCGGAGCCCCGGAAATCACAGGAGGGAAAAGAGGGCTTTCCGCGTCCGCCCTCCTCATCCTTATCGCTGCCGCAGGTTATGTCCTGGTCTGCGCAAGCATGTACGTGCTCTGGACGCCGGTGGGAGATCCCTCCGTTGTCGGCATCCAGGGCAGGTATTTCATCGCGCTGCTGCCGCCTCTTTTTGCGGGAATCATCTGCGGAAGGAAAGGCGGAGAGGAGGCTTCGGAGCCCGCGGGCGTGTGGGCGGTGGATCTTGTCCTGTTCTGGGCCTTTATTATGACCATGGGCGGGATTTTCCACTACTACATGCTGCAGTAAGCGCAGATCCCTTAAGGGGGAAGGAGAGGAATACGGCGATGGAAAAACGCGAGTTCGAACTGGAAGGCAGGAAGATCACGATGTACGGGTCTGCCGGTGCCCGTTTTACGCTGATCCAGCCCTCGGATGAGCAGGATCTTTCCGGGATGGACGGCGAGGTTCAGGCGGTCGCGGAGACGACAGGAACAGAGGACTTCTGCCTCGCGGCCGTAGGGGTGAGAAACTGGAACGGGGAGCTCTCCCCCTGGGAGGCGCCGCCGGTCTTCGGAAGCGAGGGCTTCGGCAGCGGGGCGGGGGAGATGCTTTTGTATATCACGGAAAAACTTCTGCCGCATCTTGCAGAAGAGAGGGAGAAAGCCCTGGGAAATACGAAGGGAAGCGATGCCGGGACGGCCGGCCCGGCGGTTTTTCTCGGCGGATACTCCCTGGCAGGGTTCTTCGCCCTCTGGAGCGCGTACCAGACTGCGCTGTTTGACGGTGTCGCTGCGGTGTCGCCGTCGGTCTGGTTTCCCGGATGGACGGAATATGCATCCGGGCATTCCTGCAGGACTCCGGCGGTTTATTTAAGCCTCGGGGACAGGGAGGAGCGCACGCGC
>OMSM01000072.1 GCA_900313745.1 uncultured Lachnospiraceae bacterium | reverse complement strand
TCGCAGGCGCGGACCTTGATCGGGATGCCGTACTGCTCCTGAAGCTTCATAAGCTCCAGGCAGAAGGGAACGACGTATCCGTAGATGTCGGCGCGGGTGAC
Organism: uncultured Lachnospiraceae bacterium; assembly: GCA_900313745.1. Taxonomy (GTDB): domain Bacteria; phylum Bacillota; class Clostridia; order Lachnospirales; family Lachnospiraceae; genus CAG-791. The sequence goes on along the minus strand of OMSM01000072.1, from coordinate 12,587 downwards.
GTCTTCCAGGTGGCAGCGGGGGCTGATGCCCTCCTCCAGGCAGTCTCTGACTATGGAGAGATAGTGCTCCATCGCCTCCCTGCGGCTCATCTTAAGCTTCAGGAAGATGTGGTAATCCGAGCAGGAAACCAGAATGCCGGTCTCCTTCATTCCGATCTCGCGCACAAGCCGGAAATCATCCTTGCTCGCCCTGATCCAGCTGGTGATCTCCGGGAATTGATATCCCCGCTCCATGCACTTGTAGACCGCGTCACGGTCCTTCTTGCTGTAGAGGAAAAACTCGCAGGCACGGATCATCCCGTTAGGACCCCCAAGCCTGTGAAATTCATCATAGATGTGGACGATCTGTTCCGTGCTGTAGGGAGCCCTTGACTGCTGGCCGTCCCGGAAAGTCGTGTCGGTAATCCAGATCTCCTTTGGCATGCTGTGGGGAACAATCCTGTCGTTGAACGGTATTTTGGGAATCTCCTCATAAGGAAACATATTCCGGAAGACGTTCGGCTTCTTCACGTCGTCCAAAATATACATATGCTCCTCAATCTGAAGCAGGTTGTTCTGGTCGTTCATGCTGACCGGGCGGTTCTCAAACACGTCCGGTGAATACGGATCAATGTACATTGCGAATTCCTCGTTTTGCCTTACAGGATGTGTGAATTTGATGTGTGCAGGTATGTATAATTGTATACAGAGAAACCGTCCAAGTCAATGCAAACAGAAAAACTGACCAGGGGACGGTTCTGTGGCGAGTTTTCTGACAACTCGCCACAGAACCGTCCCCTGGCTCACCTGACTAAAAAAACGGATGGGCGGCATTCGCCGTCCATCCGCAGTAGTTTGAACTTGCTGAATAATCTGATGTCATGTGCCCGCGGAAACATCCGTCTTCTTCCGGATCAGCCCTTGACCACGAGGTTCACGATCCTTCCGGGAACATATATTTCCTTCACGATGCTGCCGGAGAGCTTGGAGCCGAGATAATCTTTCGCGGCAGCGATGGCGTCCTCCTTCGTGATACCAACAGGAAGGGTGATCTTTCCGCGAAGCTTGCCGTTGACCTGGATGGCAATCTCCTTCTCCGTGTCCTTCATCGCCTCGGCATCCGCCTTGGGCCACGCGACATGGAATACGGAATCCTGCCCGCCCATGCGGGAGTAAAGCTCCTCGCCGAGATGAGGGGCAAAGGGAGCGATGAGCACTGCTGCTGTCCTTAAGGTCTCCCTGTCCATGTTCCCAAGCTCGATCATCTTGTTGGTGTACTCCATGAATCCGGAGACCACGGTATTGAGAGAGAAGTTCTCCAGCCTGGTCGTAATGTCGTTAATCATGCTGTGACGGAGCTTCAGTGTCGCGGCAGTCTCGGGATAGTTCCCCTCATACTGGTCAAGAAGAGCATTCCAGAACTTCTTGATGAAGCGGTTGACACCGTCGATTCCTCTGTCATCCCATGCGGCATCCTGCTGGGGCGGCCCGATGAAGAGCTCGTACATGCGGAGCGAATCACATCCGTACTCTCTTATCATATCGTCGGGAGAGATGACATTTCCGAGCGACTTGGACATCTTTACGCCCTGAGGGCCGAGAATCATGCCCTGGTTAAACAGCTTCCGGAAGGGCTCCTCGAAATCCACCGCGCCGATATCGTAGAGGAACTTGGTGTAGAAGCGCGAATACAGAAGATGAAGCACCGCGTGCTCCACACCGCCGATATACATGTCCACGGGAAGATACTTGTCCGCCTTCTCGCGGCTTACGAGCTCACTGTCGTTGTGGCTGTCCACATAGCGGAGGAAATACCAGGAAGAACCGGCCCACTGGGGCATGGTATTGGTCTCCCTCTTTGCCTTTTCCCCGCAGCAGGGGCAGGTGGTATTGACCCAGGAATCAATGGCCGCAAGCGGCGATTCGCCGGAATCCGTGGGCTGATAGGACTCGACATCGGGAAGCAGTACCGGAAGCTCCTCCTCCGGCACCGCCACCGGCCCGCACTTCGGGCAGTGGATGATCGGTATGGGCTCTCCCCAGTAGCGCTGGCGGGAGAACACCCAGTCGCGAAGCTTGTAGTTGGTGGTCTTCTTTCCGAAACCCTTCTTCTCAATAATCTCCGGCGCGTCCTTCTTAAGATCCTCGGACTTTAAGCCGTTCCACTCGCCGGAATTGATCATCGTTCCGGAGGCGGCCACATAGGCTTCCTGCATGTCGCTCATATCCGAGCCGTCGGGACTGATTACAGGAATGATCGGAAGATCAAACTTCTTTGCGAACGCCCAGTCGCGGTCGTCATGTGCGGGCACGCACATGATGGCGCCGGTTCCGTAATCGGCGAGTACATAGTCGGAAATCCAGATCGGGATCCTCGCGCCGTTCATCGGGTTTATCGCATAAGCACCGGTGAAGACACCTGTCTTCTCCTTGTTCTGCACGCGGTCCACGTTGGATTTGTTGGCTGCCTCTGCACAGTATTTCTCCACTGCGCTTCTCTGCTCATCGGAAGCGATCTCCTTCACCAGCTCGTGTTCCGGGGCAAGCACCATGAAGGTGGCACCGAAGAGGGTATCCGGGCGGGTGGTATAGACCGTGATCACTTTTCCGTCGGAATCCGCAACGGGGAAATTGACCTCGGCACCGTAGGAGCGGCCGATCCACTCGGTCTGCATCTTCTTGACCTTCTCGGGCCAGTCAAGCCCGTCAAGCCCCTCAAGCAGGCGGTCGGCATATGCGGTAATCTTCAGCATCCACTGACGGAGGTTCTTCTTGGTCACCTCGGAGTGGCAGCGCTCGCACTTGCCGTCCACAACCTCCTCATTGGCGAGAACAGCCTTGCAGTTCGGGCACCAGTTGAGCGGCATCTCCTTCTCGTACGCGAGACCCTTTTTGAACATCTGGACAAAAATCCACTGAGTCCACTTATAAAAAGCGGGATCCGTGGTGTTAAGCTCCATATCCCAGTCATAGATGGAGCCGATCTGCTGCACCTGCTTCTTGAAGGTGGCGATGTTTGCAGCAGTGGAAATCGACGGATGCTGGCCTGTCTTGATCGCGTAGTTCTCTGCGGGAAGGCCGAAAGCATCCCATCCCATGGGATGAATGACATAATGACCGCCGTTCATCATCTTATAGCGGCTCCATACATCGGAGATCACATAGCCTCTCCAGTGGCCGACGTGAAGACCGGCCCCTGAAGGATAGGGAAACATGTCCAGGCAGTAGTATTTCGGCTTTTTACCGTCGTTGACATTGATCGGGTTTTCGGCCCACCGGGCGCTCCATTTCTCCTCTATTTCGCTGTGATTGTACAATTCAGCCATAATCTACCTCTTTTCCTTCGGGGAACTGTAAACTTATTCGATTTTAGTATGAAAACGGGGATGCGTCAATGACGCATCCCCGGCATTTTCAGCGATATTGCACAGCGTTCTTAATAAAGATCATGCCTCTGCGAATCCGGCTGCGGCAGCCTCGGCCCTTGCCGCGACTTCCTTCGCCTGGATATCTGCGGGAGCCTGTTCGTAGCGCGCGAACTCATACTCGTAGTCTCCGCGGCCGCCGGTCATGGACCTGAGCACGGTGCAGTAATCAAACAGCTCCATCATGGGAACATCGGCCTCAACGACCTGCTTTCCGCCCGGAAGAGGATTCATACCAAGCACACGGCCGCGCCTCTTGTTCAGGTCGCCCATGACATCGCCGGTGTAGGAATTCGGCACGGTGACCTTCAGCTTCACAATGGGCTCCATCAGCACAGGGCCCGCATCCATGAAGCCTTTCTTGAAGGCCTGCTTCGCAGCCGTCTTGAATGCCATTTCCGAGGAGTCAACCGGATGGTAGGAACCGTCGTACAGGACAGCCTTCACGCCCATAACAGGATACGCTGCGAGAGGTCCCTGCGAGACAGACTCGGCAATGCCCTTCTCCACCGCGGGGAAGAAGTTCCTCGGCACGGATCCGCCGACGACTTCCTCACCGAACTCGTAAGGCTCGTCCATGTTTCCGGAGGGCGAAAACTTAATCTTGACATGACCGTACTGGCCATGGCCGCCGGTCTGCTTCTTGTACTTGTACTCGACGTCGGAAGTCTTGCGGATGGTCTCGCGGAAAGCGACCTTCGGCTGCTCGGTCTCGATCTCGACCTTGTATTCGTTCTTAAGCTTGGACTTTACAACGTCAAGCTGGAGATCGCCGATGCCGTACAGCAGCGTCTGCCTGTTCTCGGCGTCATTCACAAAGCGGAATGTGGGATCCTCAGACATGATCTTGGTCAGCGCCTGCTGAACCTTGTCGATATCGTCCTTGTTCTTCGCGCGATAGCTGATGTAGGTGTAAGGCTTGGAGATCTCCATGCTCTCATACTGCACGGGAACTGCCTTGGTGGAGAGTGTGTCGCCGGTCATCGCATCGCCGAACTTCGCAAGCGCACCGAGGTCGCCCGCATGGAGTTCCGGAACCTCCTGGCTCTTATTGCCGGTGAGGACATACAGCTTGCCGACCTTGGCTTCTTCATTGGTTCTTGAATTGTAGACCAGATCATCCGTTTTGAAGACGCCCGAGCGGACCTTGATCATCGAGTAACGGCCGATGAAAGGATCGACGATAGTTTTGAAGATGAATGCGCTCTTCGGCTTGGAATCGTCGAAATTCGCCTCAAAGACCTCATTGGTCTTGATGTTGGTTCCGCTCATCGGACGGCTTGCTGCACTGGGAAGATAATGCACGATATCGTCAAGCAGGGTGGAAATGCCCTTGCCCTGCGTGCCGGAGCCGCAGGATACGGGGACAATGTCGCCCTTTAAGATACCGCTTCCCACCGCTTCGCGGATCTCCTCGTCGGTGAAAGGCTCACCGCCGAAATACTTCTCCATTAACTCCTCGGAGGTCTCCGCCACCGCTTCGCTCAGAGTGCCGCGGGTTTCCTCAAGGTAGGACTGCTCACTGTCCGGAACAGCGATTTCTGCGGTTTCCTTGCCCTTATAGCTGAATGCCTTCTCCTGAAGGACACTGACATATCCCGTAAATTCGCCGTTCTCACGAATCGGAAGGTTCACGGGGACGATCTTCGGACCGTACTTGTTCTGCAGGTCTTCCACTATGTCATGGTAAGAAGCGCCTTCAATATCCATACCGGTAATGAAGAACATTCTGGGGGTATTGTACTTATCGCAGAGCTCCCATGCCTTCTCCGCACCGACCTGGACGCCGTCCTTCCCGGAGACAACGATCACCGCCGCATCCGCGACACTGATTGCCTGCTCAACCTCTCCGATAAAATCGAAGAAGCCGGGGGTGTCGAGAACGTTGATCTTATAATCCTTCCACTCAATGGGAAGAAGTGAGGTATTAATGGAGATTCCTCTCTTCTGCTCCTCCTTGGAGAAATCGGAAATGGTGTTTCCGTCCTCAACCCTGCCCATACGGGATGTAATACCGGCCGTAAAGCACATTGCCTCAGCCAGAGTCGTCTTGCCGGCACTTCCATGTCCCAGCAGCACGACGTTACGGATCTTATCTGTGGTGTAAACCTTCATGACGCTGTTATCCTCCAGTACTTTTTCAGTTTTTGGTCATCCTCATGCACTATTTGAACAAATTGCCAAAAACGCGTAAATACATTCTACTAAAAAGGCAGGTTCAATACAAGACAAATATACATTTTGCACAGTAGCGGCCTGCCTTCCGCCGTTGGAAGGCCGCCGTTTGACTCTGACGCTTTAACGTGCTATATAAACGATGTATCTCCGCAAGTAAAGGAGCGATGATTATGCTGAAACTGATTCCATCCCCCGGACCTTTAAGAGGCGTCCTCTCCGTACCCGGAGATAAATCTGTCTCCCACCGTGCGGTTATGCTCGGATCCCTTGCCGACGGCGACACCGTCATTTCCGGTTTTCTGGAGAGTGCGGACTGCCTCTCCACTATCGGCTGTTTCCGGAGTCTGGGCACAGAAATCAGCACATCCGGCGCCGGTTATCTTACGGTACACGGACAGGGATTAAGAGGTTTGAAGCCGGAAGCGGATCCCGCGATCCTCTATACAGGCAACAGCGGGACGACGACCCGGATCATGGCCGGCATCCTGTCAGCGCAGAGTTTTGGCTCCGTGCTGACCGGCGACCGTTCCGTGAACAGCCGCCCGATGAAGAGAATAATAGATCCCCTGACCAGAATGGGTGCCTCCGTGACAAGCATAGACGACAACAACTGTGCGCCTCTTATGATTCACGGTGCCCAGCTGCACGGCATCACTTACCGCTCTCCCGTCGCGTCCGCTCAGGTCAAATCCTGTATTCTTCTGGCCGGTCTCTATGCCGACTCCCCCGTCACGGTAATCGAACCTGTTCTCTCAAGGGATCATACGGAGCGCATGCTCCGCGCCTTCGGCGCCGATATTACGACGGTGCGCATGGACGACGGGTACCACATCACGGTAAATCCGTGCAGCAGGCTTTCCCCGGTGCCGGTTGCTGTTCCGGGAGATATTTCCTCCGCGGCGTATTTCATTGCTGCCGCACTTATGGTTCCTGATTCGGACATCGTTCTTAAGAATGTGGGGATTAACCCTACCAGAGACGCCTTCATACGGGCGCTCCGCCTGATGGGGGCGGACATAGAGCTTCTCCCCGAAGGACCGGAAAAAGCTCCTTCCGCCGGGGAAGATCCGGATTTCCTTTCCTCCTCTGCCGGAGAACCTTCCGCCGATCTGCGCATCCGGTATTCGCATCTTACCGGAGCGGAAATCGGCGGTGGTCTTATCCCGGCGATGATCGACGAGCTCCCGGTGCTGGCTGTGGCCGCATCCGCAGCGGAGGGAAAAACAGTCATCCGCGACGCTGCGGAATTAAGAGTGAAGGAATCTGACCGGATTTCGGCCGTGACTGAAGGACTTAGTGCTATGGGCGCGGATATCGAGGCGACGGATGACGGCTTTGTCATTAACGGCAAAGGAGGGCGGTCTTCTCTGAGAGGTGCTTCGATCCGCTGCAGGAGTGACCACCGGATCGCCATGAGTTTTGCCGTGGCCTCGCTTGCCGCCGAAGGGGAGACCGTCCTGGACGACGAGACCTGCGTCCGGATCAGTTACCCGGATTTCTTCCGGGACCTGGAGAGCCTTATTCCGGGTAATCCGTGAAGCGCCGCCGGAATTACGATATGAACATCGCATCTCCGAAGCTGAAAAAGCGGTAGCGTTCTCCGACGGCCTCCTTATAGGCCTCCAGAACATGCTCCCTCCCGGCGAATGCGCTCACCAGCATGATCAGCGTGGATTCCGGAAGATGGAAATTGGTGATGAGGCCGTCCATGACCCTGAACCGGTATCCGGGATAAATGAAAATCGATGTCTCGCCCGCGCCCGCACGGACCGTTCCGTTTTCGTCCGAAGCGCTTTCCACCGTGCGGCAGCTGGTCGTTCCCACACAGATCACCCGGTGTCCCGCCGCCTTCGCCTCGTTTATGCTCCGCGCGGCATCCTCCGTGACCTGGTACCACTCCGTGTGCATCACGTGGCTGCGCACATCGTCGACCTTCACGGGACGGAACGTACCAAGCCCGACGTGCAGAGTGACATACACCAGTTTTACCCCCTTCTCCTCAATACGGGAAAGAAGCTCCGGAGTAAAGTGCAGGCCGGCCGTCGGCGCGGCAGCAGAGCCGTCAAATCTTGCATAGACAGTCTGGTAGCGGTCCTTGTCCTTGAGCTTGTGCGTAATATAGGGCGGCAGCGGCATCTCCCCAAGGCGGTCCAGTATCTCCTCGAAAATCCCATCGTACTCAAAGCGCACAATACGGTTTCCGTCCTCAACAACGTCCAGGATTTCCGCCCGAAGCAGGCCGCCGCCAAAACTTGCCCTCGCGCCGGGCTTAAGTTTTTTCCCGGGGCGGACCAGTGTCTCCCACTCGTCGGCGCCTGTGCGCTTAAGAAGCAGGATTTCCACAGCGCCGCCGGTGCCCTCACGCTCGCCGAGAAGCCTCGCGGGAATAACCCTGGTATTGTTGAGAACAAGCGTGTCACCGGGCTTCAGGAAATCCGCGATCTCCCTAAAGTGCCTGTGCTCTGTTCTCCCCGTTGTCCTGTCAAGCAGCATAAGCCTCGAGGAGGAGCGGTCTTCCAGGGGATCCTGGGCGATCAGCTCCTGAGGGAGGTCATAATAATAATCTGCTGTACTGTATCCGATTTCTGACATAGTTATGAAAAAACCGCGGTCCGCACCCTTTCCGGACGCAGACCGCAGAGGAAAGCTTAATTACTGGTTCACGAGGCAGGCGCCGGTGAGGAACGCCTTATAACCTCTGTAGGTTTCATAAAGATCCGCCTTGCTGATAGCTTCGAAGGGCGCGTGCATGTTCAGCACGGCGATGCCGCTGTCGATCACATTCATGCCGTAAAGGGCAAGAATATAGGCAATCGTTCCGCCCCCGCCGACGTCTACCTTGCCCAGCTCGGCGGTCTGCGTGCACACGCCGGCCTCGTCAAACAGATGTCTTAAGTGGGCGATATACTCCGCATTCGCATCGTTGGATCCGGACTTTCCGCGGGAACCGGTGAACTTGTTGAAAACCATTCCGCAGCCGAGAAACGCTGCGTTCTTCTTCTCGAAGACCGAGGCATAGGAAGGATCGAAACCGGCGGAGACATCCGAGGAGAGCATGCAGCTGTTGGCGAGGCATCTCCTCAGAGCCAGCTCGGAGTACTGCCCGGCGAGATTCATGATCTCGGCAAGCGCATTCTCGAAGAACCTGGACTGCATTCCGGTTGCGCCGACGCTGCCGATCTCCTCCTTGTCCACAAGAAGGCATACTGCCGTGCGGCTGACATTCACGGTATCCAGGATGGCCATGAGCGAAGGATATGCGCAGACCCTGTCGTCATGCCCGTACCCCAGAATCATGCTGCGGTCGAATCCGGCATCTCTTGCGCGGCCCGCAGGAACCACCTCAAGCTCCGCCGACTCAAAGTCCTCCTCGTCAAATCCGTACTTATCCCTGATCAGATCAAGAAGCGCCTTCTTTACCGCTTCCTTGTCCGGAGTTTTCTTTCCTTTTGAGCCGGCTTTGGTTTTATTGTCGATAACGAGCGGCCTGCTCCCGACGATCACATCGAGCGCCTCGCCCTCGATGACCTTGGAGGCCTTCTTCTCCAGCTGCTCCGCGGAGAGGTGGATGAGGAGATCCGAGACGAAGAAGACCGGATCGTTCTCGTCCTCTCCGACATTTAATACGACGGTCTCCCCGTCCTTCTTCACAACTACCCCGTGGATCGCAAGAGGAAGGGCGACGTACTGGTATTTCTTGATTCCGCCGTAATAGTGCGTGTCCAGAAGCGCGAAGCCGTCCGACTCATAGAGAGGGTTCTGCTTGATATCCATTCTGGGAGAGTCAATATGCGCCCCGAGAATATTAAGCCCGTTCTCCATGGGCTCTTCACCTATGGTGAAAAGGGCAATGGATTTATTCATCCACACGAAGTAAACCTTGTCGCCCGGCTTTAACTGCCTCTTCTCCTGGATCGCGCGGTTCAGCTCAACAAATCCGGCGTTTTCGGCAGCGTTCACCGCAAAGTCAACGCACTCGCGCTCAGTTTTGCAGTCACTGAGGAAGCTGCGGTATGCGTCCGAGAATTCCCCGCAGGCCTCCGCCATCTTCGCGTCATAAGTGTTCCATACATTTGTTCTGTCCATATCCGATGCCTCCCAGTCTGTTCTTATGCCCCGCAGGAACTGCTGCGGGGCATATTGCTTCATTATCAGGACCTCAGCTCAATGCCCATGGTGAACTTGAGTTTGCGCAGGATCTTGTCCACAAATCCGTCAACCGCGCCGGGTCCAAATTCCTCATCTCCCGGCGTGAATGTGACGGTAAACGCCATCGACTTCTTTCCGGTCAGGATCTGGGCTCCTTCGTAGACGTCAAACAGCTTCACATCGGTTACTTTGCTGCACGCGCCGTAGATTGCCTCCTCGACCTCGCCGCATGTGACATTCTCACCCATCACCAGGGCGAGATCCCTCTTCTCCTCCGGGAATCTGGACAAAGGAGTGAAAACAGCAGTCCTGCCATACTCTCCGGTCAGCGCCTCAAGGTCGATTTCCATGATATAGGCGGGGACTCTCATGTCCACATCCTTCTGGATCTCATAGGTCACCTGGCCAAGATAGCCTACGGCCTTTCCGTTGCAGGAGATCTCCGCCGCGCGGTAAGGATGAAGGAAAGACTTCTTCACCGGCGTATAGGTAAACCGTATCATCAGCGTCTCCGCGACCTTCTCCGCGACTCCCTTCAGCGAGAAGAAACTCTCCTCCGCACCCCAGATACCGGCGCAGAGAGTCATCCTCTCATCGGGATACGCGGTCAGCGGAAGTGATTCCGGAATAAAGCGGTTTGCCATCTCGAAGAGGCGTCCCTCCAGCTCCGCCTTTTTCTGATTGCGGGAGATCGCCATAATCATCTGCGGCGCCAGCGTGGTCCTCATCAGGGAGAGATCCTCATTGATCGGATTAACCAGACGGATCGCACATCTTAAGGGAGAATCCTCCGGAATACGAAGAAGGCCGAACATCGAAGGCGAGAAGAAGGAGTAGTGCATGCACTCGTCCATTCCTATTGCCGTGAGGGCGCGCTTCAGCTTGAGCTCAGTTTTCTGCCGTACGTTCCTTCCGCCGGAAGTCACCTGTGCCTCTTTTAAGAAAGTGGGTTCAAGATGATCATAGCCGTACATGCGGATCAGTTCCTCGGCAATGTCCTGATGGGACTCCATATCTTCCCTGTAGGCGGGAACCTGGATCGTCAGCTCATCGCCGTCAATAACGGGAGACATGTTCAGACTGCCCAGAATACGCAGGATATCCTGCTCAGGGATGTCCAGTCCGAGCACGCCGTTTACCTTCCGGATGCTTGACCTGATCTGCCTGGGCTCCAGGGAGCTGCCTGTGTTGACATCCTTGTGCGTCGCGGAGACCTTGCCGGCGCCGAGCTCCTCAATGAGGTGGAGCGCGCGGTTCATCGCGAGCACGGTCGTGTATTCATAGACGCCCTTGCTGTATGCGGCGCTTGCATCGGAGACCTGCCCGAGGGCTCTCGAGCTCTTGCGGATGTTGTCCCGCATGAACTTTGCGGATTCGAAGACCACCTCGGTCGTGCTCTCCCGGATCTCGGAATTGAGTCCGCCCATGATCCCGGCCAGGGCAACAGGGCCCTCTCCGTCGCAGATCACCAGATTCTCCTCATTTAAGGTAAATTCTTTTTCATCCAGGGTGATGATCTTCTCACCTGCCTTAGCCCTTCTGACATTGATGCGGTTTCCCCTCAGGAAATCCTTGTCGAAGGCATGCATCGGCTGGCCGATCTCATTCATGATGTAGTTGGTGATGTCCACGATATTGGATATCGAATTGTTTCCGACCAGTGCGAGCCTGCGGCGCATCCAGGCGGGACTCTCCCCTATCTTCACATCGTAGACATAATGCCCTATATATCTCGGGCAGAGATCGGGAGCTTCAACGGTAACGTCAAAACCTGTGTTCTCCACGTCCGTTGCGGTGTAATCCGTCGCCGGCATCCTCAGTTCCTTTCCGAGAACTGCGGCAATCTCCCGCGCGATGCCGAGGATGCTCTGGCAGTCGGGGCGGTTCGCGGTGATGGAGATGTCATAGATCCAGTCGTCAAGTCCGACAAGCGGCTTCACATCTTCTCCCGGTACTGCATCGTCCGGAAGCACTAGAAGTCCGTTGTATCCCGCACCGGGGTAAAGATCCTCGGTGAGTCCCAGCTCGGTGCCCGAGCAGAGCATACCTTCGGATTCGTATCCGCGAAGCTTGCCCTTTTTGATCGTCATCAGTCCGGTGACGGTAACATGATCCCTCGCCGTCTCGATGACCTGAGCTCCCACAAGGGCCAGGGGATACTTCTTTCCGGCCATGACATTGTCCGCTCCGCAGCAGACCTGGAAGGTCCCGTGCTCTCCCGCATTTACCTTCACCACGTGAAGGTGCGTATCCGGAATGGGCTCGCATTCCTCTGCTAGACCGACCACTACTCCCTTGATATCCCCGCCGAGCTCGGTAAGAGTTTCAACCTCAAAACCGCAGGAGAAGAGCTTCTCCTCCAGTTCCTTCGGCGTGACATCGATATCTACATAATCCTTAAGCCAGCTTAAAGGTGCTAACATTTTCGATTCTCCTATCCATATCAATATCGCGCATTGCCGGCAGATCGCCGGAACCGCCTTTTCTGAAAGCTGTTAAACCTGATCGTTGATCTGATCCAGCACCTGCAGGTCTGACTCGAACAGGAGCTTGATATTGTTGATGCCGTACTTGAGCATTGCGGTGCGCTCCAGGCCGATGCCGAAGGCGAGGCCGCTGTACTCATCTGAGTCGATTCCGCAGTTCTCAAGCACCTTGCGGTTGACAACACCGGCGCCAAGAACTTCGATCCAGCCGGTTCCCTTACAGAGCTTGCATCCCTTTCCTCCGCAGGCAAAACAGCTGCAGTCCACCTCAACGGAAGGCTCGGTGAAGGGGAAATAGGAAGGGCGGAGCCTTGTCGTCGTCCCCTCGCCGTAGATCTTCTGCACGAAGACATCCAGCATGCCCTTTAAG
>OMSM01000030.1 GCA_900313745.1 uncultured Lachnospiraceae bacterium | reverse complement strand
TTGGCGTACGCTGCTTTTCCGGGTTTCCGGCATCGGCGGCTGTACAAGCTTGCTATGATACCCTCCGCCAGAGGCTTCCCGGGCGTTGGCGTACGCTGCTTCTCCGGGTTTCCGGCATCTGCGGCTGCCTGTCCCGGGCCAGGCTAAACCATCAAATCAGGCTTTACCCCGTCAAACCAGCATCAATTCCCTTCAAACCTTGCATAGTCCTCGTAGATCCTGTTCCTGCGCTCCTTCTCCTCTTTGGAGAGCCTCTCGCAGCCGGCGATATCGAAGGCGCCGAAGGTATCCATCAGGCGGGACGCGGGATCAAGCTCCACGTAGGTGACCCAGGGCAGCCAGTGATGCTGGGAGCGGATCTCCTGATCCGAGAACTGCCCTCCCTCCCAGGAGACGCCCCGGACGGCGTAGCCGAAGTCGCCGTACACGTCGTTGGCATTGCGGGTGTTGCTGTGGATGAACTCCGCGTAGTCCCTGTAATGTTCATCGCCGGTGATGATGTAGATGCGGTAGTAAACATAGGCGCAGGCCGCCATGTACATGTCTCCGCCTCCGGTTCCGATGGTCACCGGACTCTGGCCGCTGATGGAGCGCCTGGTAAACGGGCTCTCCGGGTAGCTGCACCGGACCGGGAAGCTCCAGGAATAAGTCCAGGTCTCCGTGTAATCCGCCGCACCGAGAAGAGCTTCAAGCCACTTCTTCTCCCCCGTCAGATCATAGAGGGCAAGGAAACCGAACATCGCGTAGATTCCGGACTCGTTGTCCATCATGTCCGCATTGTCGCAGGTCGAACCGCGGTATTCCATTCCCTTGTAGACATTCTCATAGGACCATTCGCCCGCCTTAAGCGCCGTCTCCCTGTACTCCTCCTTTCCGGTGACGAGGTACAGCTGGATGAAGAAGCGCACGATGCTGATCGTGTTCGCCCTGGAATCCATGCGCATGGTGCCGTCCTGGTTGTACGCGCGGTAGAACGAGCCGTCTTCGTTCTGCACGCTCATGAAGAACGCGGCTGCCCTCTCGCAGAAGGCGAGCCAGTCCGGGTGCTCCTCTGTCTTCTTCCTGGTCAGGACATAGGCGTCCAGGATGTTCTCCAGGCCGTCCGCGGACATCCTGAGCCAGATCGGGTACGGCTCAAAAGCCCTGATCACCGGGCTGTAGCAGCCGTTGGGCGCGCCGAGATCATTCAATCCGTTCGCGACCCAGAACCGGATCATGTTCTGTCCCTTCTCAAACGCCTCGGAATCACCTTCCCTCAGGCCGTAGTCCATGAGCTGGAAGCCGATCCCGGGCTGCTGTCCGACGAAGCCGAACTGGAAGGACACGCTGTCCACATCCATTCCGGGAAGGTAGGCAACGAAAGGGACGCCCCAGGCGCCGCCGCCGTAATCCCTGGCAAGAAGCTTCATCGCGCTGATGTTGTTGTGGTACTGCAGATCCTGGTCCACATCGAAGAGCCTGTCGCGGATGCGGCCGTAGACAGATCTCCACGCCCATCGCATCATAGGATAAAAACTCTCATGGCAGCTCAGGGCGAGCGACACCTCATAATGGTCCGCAAAGCCCTCCTCCATCGGATGCAGCACCTTGTTCAGCGATTTCGTCCGCATCATGTAGTCGACATTGAACACCTGCTGCCGGTCGCCGATCTGCCCGTCAGTGCCGGGGTAGACGTAGTCGATGGAGAGGCCGTCCCGCACCGCTCCGGTATCCTTCCTTAACGGAAATCCGTAGTAGAGATAATTAATCGTCCGGTTCTCCGGCTTCGAAAGCCCGATGGAGCCCACAGTGTATTTGCGGTCGATCACCTGGGAGAAATGGAACATGCTCTCGCCCGGGAGCGTGACGTCCGCGGCGTATCTGGAGAGCATGACCGCCTCACCGCTCGCCTTGTTCTGCGCGGCGAAGAGCGGGAGCGTCATCCCTGTCTCCTTCCTCCAGTGGTACTCGCACTCCTTGTCAAAGCCTATGACATACGGCCTTGCATATTTGTTATCCATGTACCAGGTTGCCGGCGCGAAGCAGTCGTAATCCAGGATATTGTCGGAGGAAGCCAGCACGAAGGAAATTTTTGTGGAGAATCCCAGGTCGTCCTCTCCCTTCCTCAGCACCGTCACCGTGCGCGCGATCTTTATTCCGTCCCGGTCCGCGCGGTAGACATCCTCAAAGCGAAGCGCCGAACCGTTCGGCGTCTCCAGCACGCCTT
>OMSM01000003.1 GCA_900313745.1 uncultured Lachnospiraceae bacterium | reverse complement strand
CCTCCGAACTGCGCGATGACGCCCACCGGCTTCTCCGCGCGGTAAATGGAGAGCACATCCTCCAGGGTGAGGGGCTCGAAGTAGAGCTTGTCGGAGGTATCGTAGTCCGTGGAGACCGTCTCCGGATTGCAGTTGACGATAATCGTGTCGAAGCCGAGCTTCTTTAAGGAGAGGGCGGCGTGCACGCAGCAGTAGTCGAACTCGATGCCCTGGCCGATGCGGTTGGGGCCTCCGCCGAGAATCATGATCTTCCTGCGGCCGGAGATCTCGTTCTTTCCGGTGGGCTCGTGGTAGGTGGAATAGTAGTACGCGCTGTCCTTAGTGCCGCTCACGTGCACCGGGTCCCAGGACTCCGTCACGCCGAGCTTCTCCCTGCGCGCCCGGATGTCGTCCTCGGAGACCTTGAGGATCATGGACAGGTATCGGTCGGAGAAGCCGTCCAGCTTCGCCCGGGTGAGGGCCTCGTCAAATGCGGGGTTCTCCCTGTCCGCGGAGAGGTTCGCCCCGCGGAAGGCGGCGACCAGCGCCTCCTCTTCCTCCACCAGTTCCTTCATCTGCTCGATGAAGTAGTGCTTCACCTTCGTGATCTCAAAGATCTCGTCCACGCTGACGCCTCTGCGCAGCGCCTCGTACATGATGAAATGGCGCTCCGAGGAGGTGCTCTTCAGGAGCCCGATGAGCTCTTCCTTCGGCAGCTGGTCGTAGTTCTTTACGTGGCCGAGGCCGTAGCGGTCCTTCTCCAGCGAGCGGATGGCCTTCTGGAAGGCCTCCTTGTAAGTCTTCCCGATACTCATGACCTCGCCTACCGCGCGCATCTGCGTGCCGAGGCGGTCCTCGACTCCCTTGAATTTCTCAAATGCCCAGCGGGCGAACTTCACCACCACGTAATCGCCGTCCGGGACGTACTTGTCCAGCGTGCCGTACTTTCCGCAGGGGAGCTCGGACAGAGTAAGCCCCGTCGCGAGTTTTGCCGAGACGAGGGCGATCGGGAAGCCTGTCGCCTTCGATGCCAGCGCCGAGGAGCGCGACGTGCGGGGATTGATCTCGATGACGATGACCCTTCCGCTCACCGGGTCGTGGGCGAACTGGACGTTGGTTCCGCCGATGACGCCTATGTGCTCGACGATGGAGTAGGCCTGCCGCTGCAGCTCCTTCTGGAGCTCAGGGTCTATGGTCAGCATCGGCGCGGTGCAGAAGGAATCGCCGGTGTGGACGCCGACCGGATCCACGTTCTCAATGAAGCAGACCGTGATCATGTTGTTGTCCTTATCCCGGACCACCTCCAGCTCCAGTTCTTCCCAGCCGAGGATAGACTCCTCAACCAGCACCTGGTGGATCAGCGATGCCTGCAGGCCGCGGGCGCAGACCGTGCGGAGCTCGTCGCGGTTGTAGACAAGGCCGCCGCCGGTTCCGCCCATGGTGTACGCGGGCCTGAGCACGACAGGGTAACCCAGCTTGTCCGCGATGGCGAGCGCCTCATCGACGCTGTAGGCCACCTCGCTCCTCGCCATTCCGATTCCCAGGGCGTTCATGGTCTTCTTGAACTCGATGCGGTCCTCGCCCCGCTCTATGGCATCGACGTTGACGCCGATCACCTTGACTCCGTATTTCTTAAGAATTCCCGCCTTGTTAAGCTCGGCGCAGAGATTTAAACCGGACTGTCCGCCGAGATTGGGAAGAAGAGCGTCCGGCCTCTCCTTTTCGATCACCGCCGTCACCCTCTCGACGTTGAGCGGCTCGATGTAAGTCTCGTCCGCCATCTCCGGATCCGTCATTATTGTTGCGGGGTTGGAATTGACGAGGACGATTTCATAACCGAGACTCTTAAGCGCCTTGCACGCCTGGGTTCCGGAGTAGTCAAACTCACAGGCCTGGCCGATGACGATCGGGCCGGAGCCAATGATCAGTACCTTGTGAATGTCTGTTCTTGCGGGCATGGATACCTCCCTGAGGCCATAACAGAAGATGTGATTATTATCTTATCTATTATACCGGTCAGGCTCCTCTTCCGCTATGTCAATAGACAATAAAAAACGCGGGCTTTTCAGCCCGCGTTTATGTCATACCGGTTATTCCGGCTCCCAGGAGGTCCCGCACAGATGGATCACGTAATCCGCCTCATTGTCCGCGCCGTAGAGCTCCACACGGATTGTCCCGCCCGTATTCCCGATCAGCGCTCCTGCATCCGCCTGTGTCTTCCAGTACGGCGTATG
>OMSM01000046.1 GCA_900313745.1 uncultured Lachnospiraceae bacterium | reverse complement strand
TGGCCGGGACAAAGGAACCGCTGTAAAGGGTCGTGAAGCCGCCGTCTGGGAAAAAGCCGACGATGGTCGTGATGATGGCGGCTGCGGCAAAGTAGAGGATGAAGACAGGAAACACTTTCTTCAGCGAATAGCCGTCGGTGCTGCTTCCCTCTGTGCCGAGGCTGCGTTTTTTCCGGGTCTGCCAGATCGCCAGCACCAGGGTGATGGGGATGATCGCCAGAGTCCGGGTCAGCTTGACGGTGACCGCCGCAGAGAGGATCCCGTTCGCGTGATAGATGCCTTCCGCCGTGGATGCCGCGGCCGTGACGGAAGAAGTGTCGTTGACTGCCGTTCCCGCAAAGACCGCAAAGCCTTCGGAACCCAGCCCGATGGCGTGGCCGAGGAGGGGGAAGATGATGGCGGCGATGACGTTGAACAGGAAAATGACGGAGATCGACTGGGCCACCTGTTTGTCGCTGGCACCGATCACCGGGGCTGTGGCGGCGATGGCGGAACCTCCGCAGATGGCGGAGCCTACGCCGATCAGGGTCGAGGTCTTCGCGTCTGTCTTCATCAGTTTCATCAGGATAAAAGCGGTGATCAGGGAAATGGAAATGGTGGAGACGATCACCGGCAGGCTTTTAGACCCGACCCGGGCGATGGTCCCCAGATCCAAAGAGAATCCCAGGATGATCACAGCGTATTGCAGGATTTTTTTCGAGGTGTATTGGATGCCGCTTTTGGCAGCGGAACCGCTCAGCGCCGGGAAGATCAGCGTCAGGATCATCCCCATGAGAATGGCGAAGACCGGCGCACCGACGATCTCCAGAGAAAAGTTGCCGGCCCGGAAGGCTGACAGCAATGTAGCGATAGCGGCTATGATGGCGCAGAGCAGAATGCCCGGCGCTTTTGTTTTTAGTGAGTCCATAATTTGCCTTTCTGTTATTTCTTCTTTCCCAGTTTGATGGAGTCCTGAGCCATGGTAACACCGGCAAAGATGACGATGATGGCGATGATCTGTACCGGCAGGATCGCTTCGCCCAGCACCAGGAAGGCGATGATGCAGCTGAACACCGGGATCGTGTTGTAGATGATCGAGGCGTTGGTGGCACCGATGAGGTTGACCGCCTTGTTCCACAGCATGAAGGAAATGATGCAGCAGCCGATGGCCAGATAGAAGAAGCAGGCTACTCCCACCCGTTCGAACTGCGGGAACCCGTACATGGCGCAGTGGCCGATGAAGAAGGGCAGGGTCACCAGGAAGGCTACCACGAATCCGCAGAAGATAAAGGACCAGGTGGATACTTCCGGATCTTTGTATTTATTCAGGATCGTATATACCGACCACAGGAACGTCGCGATGAGGATGAGGATGTCGCCGATGGTGAAGTCCAGGGACAGCAGTACGTTGATGTCTCCTTTCACCAACAGGAAGGCTACACCCAAGATCGCCAGGATGACGCCAAAGACCCGCTTCGGGGTCACCTTTTCCTTGAAAATGACTCGCATGATCAAGATGGTGAAGATCGGGCTGGAGGTGGCGATCAGGCTCAGGTTCGTGGCGCTGGTGGTACGCCCGGCCCAGTAACAGAGCAGGTTGTACAGCCCGGTGCCGGTCACACCGCAGGCGATGATGACCCACTTCTGTTTTAAGATCTTATCCCAGTCGGCGATCACGTGTTTGATGGCCAGCGGGAACATGATGATCAGTGCCAGGGTCCACCGGCAAAAGGCGATGACCGAGGGGGCATAGCTTCCGCTGAGACCTCTCGATATCACGAAGTTCCCGGACCAGATAGCGATGGCGATGACTGCCAGCAGGACCCCAAGGGACTTCCCGCTGGTTTTTTTGGTTTCTGTGGTGATAGGTGTTTCACTCATGATGATTCTCCTGTTTCTGTACGTATTTTTTGATCTCTTCCTATTATATTCCGAAAACAGAGAAATACAATAATCGGCAGGGAAAAAAGAAGAAGAATGGGGAGCAAGGCTTCTATAAAATAGCAATAATCGAAAATATATCTTGAAGCTTTATGGCAATAGATGTATGATATTAACAATAATAGTATTAATAGGATGCTGTCGGAACAGATTCTTTCCTTTGAGTTCCTTGTGGACGGCCTCACAAGGACGAAAAAGAGAAAAGCAGAGATTTCATCCATGGTTGATCGAGAAGTTTGCATAGAGGCCATGGATGTAAATGCGGGATTACGTGGTTTTATCCATGAATGGCCGGGCCGAACTGATAGAGGCCATGGATGTAAAGTAATGTATATGGGAATTCATCCATGAATGACTGGGACGAACAGATAGAGGTCATGGATGTAAAGCAATGTATACGAGAATTAATCCATGAGGGACCTGCGGTAGTGGATGAAGACCATGGATGCAAATGATGAAAAGCTTAAATTCATCCACTTCCAGGAAGAGGGAACGCTTGAAGGATCGGATTCTCGAAGGGATCCGGTGAGAAACAGGACTCTTATCCGGCAGTGGATTATAGCAGAAAGGGGAAATAGGGAATCGTGGAGGCAATAAAGAATTTTGTAAGAAAAAGAAAGGGTCGAGTGAAATCTATAATTGACCAGAAGTCTCAAGCATTGAAATCTGCACCGGAGGGGACGCTTCGGATCGATCACAGCAATGGGCTGACTCGTTGCTATCACAGGATCGACCCTAAAGATCCCCGGGGTAAATATATTCCCAGGGCGCAGGAAGGACTCGCAATGGACCTGGCACAAAAGTCTTATGACCAGAAAGTCTTAAAAAGAGCGGAAAAGGAATGGAAGGCGCTGAGCAAATATGAGGGGGTCATTGAAGATGGGATGATGGAAGATGTGTATGAGGAAGAGACTCCCGATCGAAAGAAATGGATCATGCCCATCTGGCAGCCGGATAAAGACTACGTACAGGAGTGGAGGAACTATTCTTATCAGGGCCTGACGGCGTATGATCCCTCCGTGAGGCTCCGGACAGAAGAGGGGGAGGCAGTCCGATCGAAGACCGAGGTGATCATAGCGGACAGGCTGAAGAGCCTGAATATCCCTTACCGCTACGAGTGTCCGGTCTATTTGGATGACGGAGGAGTATTCTATCCGGACTTTACAGCGCTATGCGTCCGTACCCGAAGAGAGT
>OMSM01000333.1 GCA_900313745.1 uncultured Lachnospiraceae bacterium | reverse complement strand
CGAAAACGGCGGAGTTGTGATTGCCAATCCCAACGCACCGACCGGCGTGGAGCTTCCCCTTAAGGAGATCCGGAGGATCATCGAAGGCAATCCGGAGAATCTGGTCATCGTGGATGAGGCCTACGTCGACTTCGGTGCGGAGAGCGCGCTTCCTCTCATAAAGGAGTACGACAACCTGATCGTGGTGCAGACCTTCTCCAAATCCAGAGCTATGGCCGGAATGAGGATAGGATACGCGATGGGCTGTCCGGAGCTGATCCGGGCGATGAAGGACGTCAAGTTCTCGGTGAATTCCTACACGATGAACCTTCCCTCCATCATTGCCGGAACTGCCGCCGCGAGAGACCACGCGTACTTAAGGGAGATAACCGGTAAAATAATCGACGTCCGCGAGCACTTCGAGGACGAGCTGGAGGAGATGGGCTTCTGTTTCGCGAGGTCGAGGACTAATTTCGTTTTCGCGAGACACCCGCTCTTCGCCGGCGCGGAATTAAAGGATGCGCTGAGAGAAAGAGGCATCCTGGTGAGGCACTTCGCGAAGCCCAGGATCGAGGATTATTTAAGGATCACTATAGGGACCCGGGAGGAAATGGAGGAAGTGGCCTCCGCGTTAAGAGAGATTATCCGGTCAGGAAGTTAAGGAGTATTTTATGGAATCACTTGCACAATGGTTTGCGGCTACGCTGGGACAGCATATTTCCGCGCAGCTCGTTGTTTTTATCGTCTCACTTTTCCCCATCCTGGAGTGCCGCGGGGGACTGCTTGCGGCCTCTCTGCTTAAGGTGGACATCCGGCAGGCGGTGCCGATCTGCATTATCGGGAACCTCATCCCGGTGCCGTTTATCCTGCTCTTCATCAAGCAGATATTTCAGTGGCTGAAGAAGATCAGTTTCTGCCGTCCTTTCATAGAGAAGCTGGAAAACCGCGCGCTGAACAAGGGCACGAACATGTCCCGCGGTGAATTCTGGGGACTTCTCCTCTTCGTGGGAATTCCGCTCCCCGGGACAGGTGCCTGGACGGGATCGCTGATCGCGACCCTGCTCGAGATGGACATAAAGAAGGCAACGAAGGCGATCTTTATCGGTGTGCTTCTCGCGACGCTCATCATGTCCATTGTTTCCTACGGCCTTCTCGGCGCGATTCTTAACTAGGCCGGGGAAGGCGGCCGGAATGCGGCAGTCACGCAGGGCCGGCGCAAGGGGAGAGCGATGAACGAGTACACCAGTTTTGCAAAGGTCTACGACCGGTTTATGGACAACGTGCCATATGAGGAATGGGCGGACAGGACAGACGGGCTCATCCGGAAGTATCTTGGTAACGCGGAAGGGAACGCGGAGCGCCTCCACGTTGTGGACGCCGGCTGCGGCACGGGAGTTTTTTCCGAACTTCTCAGTGCGAGGGGGTACCGGGTGACCGGAGCCGACATCTCGGAGGACATGCTCGCCGAGGCGGAGAGAAGGCGGCAGGAGACGGGGAGTGACATCCTCTATATCTGCCAGGACATGAGGGAACTGGATCCCGGGGAACAGGCGGATGCCGTGGTATCCGTGTGCGACTGCGTCAACTATCTCCTGAGCGCCGGGGACGTGACACGCTTCTTCGCCGCGGTGAAGAGGGCACTGAAGCCCGGGGGCGTTCTGGTTTTCGACTATACCACGCCGCACCGGTACCGCGACGAGATCGGGGATGCGACAATCGCGGAGAGCCGCGACGACTGTGCGTTTATCTGGGAAAACTATTATCATGAGGAGGAGCACATCAACGAATATGAGCTCACGCTGTTCGCTGCAGCCCCGGGGAGTGATCCCGCTTCGGACGGCGCCCCTTTCCTGAGGAGTGTCGAGGTACACTTCCAGAGAGGGTACACGCCGGAGGAGATCCGGGAGTGCGCCGCGGACGCCGGGCTGGAGGTCCTCTTCGAGGAGGACGGCGAGGAAGGCGGCGCGGTGAGCGGGGATTCCGGCAGGGTGCGCGCGGTGCTTGGATAAAGTTTCCCGGCGCGTGACTCGCACATAGAGCTCGGCATGGAGAGTAAGATGGCAGAATACACAGATTACATGGTTCAGGCAACAGCGGCGCCGAACGCCGCGGGTGAGCCGCAGGTCAGGGCGTATGCGGTGACCTCGGGCGGCGTCGCCGAGAGGGCGAGGCAGATCCACGGCTCCAGCCCGGTGGTTACGGCGGCGATGGGAAGGCTGATGAGCGCTGCATTGATGATGGGCGGGATGATGAAGAACGATACGGACCTCATCACGCTTGAGATGCGCGGCGACGGGCCTGTGCAGGGATACACCGTGTCGGCGGATAACGCCGGAAATGTGCGGGGATTCGCGATGAACCCCCTGGCGCTCATGCCCGCCAACAAGATGAAGCATCTAAATGTCGGGGGGATCATCGGGAACGGTACGCTTACCGTGATCCGGGATCTGGGGCTGAAGGAGCCCTACTCCGGCACTGTGGACTTAAGGACCGGGGAGGTCGCCGAGGACATCGCGTGGTATTACGCCTCCTCCGAGCAGATTCCCTCCGCGGTGGGCCTGGGAGTGCTGATGAATCCGGAGAACACGGTGCGCTGTGCCGGGGGCTTCATTCTTCAGATGATGCCTTTTGCGGAGGACAGCCTGTTGGACAGGCTGGAGCAGAACCTCGCGGGACTTCCGGCGGTCACCACTCTCCTGGAGAACGGATATACTCCCGAACAGATGCTTCAGCTTGCCATGGGCGGCTTCGAGGTGAAGATCACCGACAGGAAGCCGGTGCAGTTTCAGTGCACCTGCTCGAGAAGCAAGGTGGAGAAGGTCATGCTCTCCCTCGGCCGGGAGGAGCTTGACAGCATGATTAATGAAGGCAGGGACCAGGAACTGGTCTGCGAGTTCTGCAGGACGAAGTATGTGTTTACCCCGGAGGAGATGCGGTCTCTTCTGGGGGAGAAAGCTTAAGGCCGCATCCGGCAAAACCGCATTCGCAGGTTTTGCCTCAGCGGGACGAGGTACAGCGATGAAGGACGGATTCATTAAAGCTGCGGCGGTGACGCCTGTGGTGCATGTCGCGGATCCCGCGGCGAACGCGGAGGAGATTATCGGCGGAATAAGGGAGGCGCTTGCGGAGGAGGCAAAAATCATTGTCTTTCCTGAGCTTTCCGTCACCGGATATACCTGCGGCGATCTCTTCCTGCAGAAGCCGCTTCTTGACGCCGCGGCGGAAGCGCTGAAAAGAATCGCCGGTGCGACGGAGGGCAGCGATGCGCTGGTTTTCGTCGGTACACCGCTCGTTCTGGAGGGAAAACTTTATAACGCTGCCGCGGCGGTCTCGGGCGGCAGGGTACTTGCGTTTATTCCCAAGATTCACATCCCCAATTACGCGGAATTCTATGAGGCGAGGCATTTCTCCTCAGGCAGGGGAGTAAACACCGTCGTCCCGCTTCCCTGGGACAGGGGCAGCAGGGTGCCCGCGGGAAGCCGCATTCTCTTCGATCTCGGGAATTCGGGCGAGCTCGTTGTGGCGGCGGAGATCTGCGAAGATCTCTGGGTCGCCGACGCCCCGGACATCCGGCACTCCCTTGCCGGAGCGACGGTGATCGTCAACCTTTCCGCCTCCGATGAGGTGGTCGGAAAGGGGGCGTACCGCAGAGAGCTGATCCGGAACGTGAGCGCGAGAACCGTCTGCGCCTATATCTATGCGGATGCGGGAGAAGGGGAGTCCACAACCGACCTGGTCTTCGGCGGACAGAGCATGATCGCGGAGAACGGCGCAGTGCTCGCGGAGGGCGAACTATTTAAGCCCGGGATTACGGTCTCGGAGATCGACGTGCAGAAGATCGCCGCGGAGCGCCGCAGAATGAGCACATTCGTGCCGGAGGGAAGGGAGGACTACCTGGTCCTTCATCTCCCGCTCGCGGAGACGGAGACAAAGCTTACCAGAAGCTTCGATCCGAGGCCCTTCGTCCCCGCGGACCCCGCGCTGAGGAAGGAGCGTGCGGAGGAGATTCTCGCGATTCAGGCGAGAGGACTTGCGGAAAGAATGCGCCGGATCGGCTCGAAGGCCGCGGTAGTCGGCGTCTCCGGCGGCCTGGACTCCACGCTTGCCCTTCTCGTCACGGCAAGGGCCTTCGATCTCCTTGGACTGGAGAGAGACGGCATACTCGCGGTTACCATGCCCTGCTTCGGGACGACGGACCGGACTTACGGCAACGCCTGCCGGCTCGCTGTCTCCCTCGGAGCAGTCCTGAAGGAAGTGCCCATCGCCGCGGCGGTGCGGCAGCACTTCGCGGATATTGGACATGATCCTGAGGCCAGGGATGTGACCTATGAGAACGCCCAGGCCAGGGAGCGCACACAGGTGCTGATGGATCTTGCGAACCAGATTAACGGTCTTGTGGTCGGGACAGGGGATCTCTCCGAGCTGGCGCTCGGCTGGGCAACCTACAACGGCGACCACATGTCGATGTACGGTGTCAACGGCGGCGTTCCCAAGACGCTTGTGAGGCATCTCGTCGCGTACTGTGCGGAGGAAGCTGAGGCGGAGGCGGAGAAGCCCGCGGAGAGTATTTCCGGAGAGGACTGCGGACAGGGCCTTCGCGAGGTGCTTCTCGACATTCTCGATACTCCGGTCTCGCCGGAACTCCTTCCTCCCTCCGAGGACGGGAAAATCGCACAGAAAACGGAGGATATCGTCGGCCCGTACGAGCTTCACGACTTCTTCCTCTACTATATGCTGCGCTTCGGGTTCCCTCCGGAGAAGATCCTGCGCATCGCGGAATCCGCGTTCGCCGGGGAATTTGACAGGGCAGCAATACTGAAGTGGCTGAAGAAGTTCTACTGGCGCTTCTTTACCCAGCAGTTCAAGCGTTCATGTCTTCCGGACGGTCCGAAGGTGGGATCTGCCGCCCTCTCCCCGAGAGGAGACTGGCGGATGCCGAGCGATGCGTCCGTGAGCGCGTGGATTAAGCGCCTCGACGGTCTGGAGTAAAAACTAAGCAGCGTCGCGGGATTATTGCGGCATCAGGG
>OMSM01000458.1 GCA_900313745.1 uncultured Lachnospiraceae bacterium | reverse complement strand
TCACTCTTGTAGGAGTTGTAGATCGCCGCGAGGTTGGAGATGTCGTCGAGCACAGGAGAAACGTCGACGTTAAAGCCGAGGGTGACCGAAGGAATTGCCTGCTCGTTGAGCTCCTTCACCTCATCCCACTGGTTGATCTCGACATCGTCCAGAGGGGTAACCGTGAAGAAGGTCGCCTGAGTGTAGCCTGCCATCGGCCAGGACTCGTTCAGCTTGTGCACCTTTCCGCTGTCGGTGTACTCCCAGTTCTCGCCCTCCACGCCGTAATAGAAGAGGTCGCGGACATAGCTGTCCAGGTTGGTGATCTGGATGAACTCAAGAGCCTTGTCCGGGCGCGCGCAGTTGGCGGAGATGGCCTCCATGGAGCCCTGGACGGTGCCGTTGGAGAGGACGGTGTCGCCCCACTGCACAGCTGTGCAGTTGCAGCCGCGGTTCGGTCCCCAGACCGTAATCGCCGCCGTGGACCAGCCCTGCGATACCTGCCATCCGGTGTAGTTGGACACCGCATTGCCGGGGAGCGTCGCCGCGTCGGAGTTGATGATTCCGAGCTCGTACCACTCGCGGTACAGCTTCAGATAGTTCAGGATATCCTCCTGCTCGAAGACATAGACCACCTTCGCCTCAGGATCGTCGTAGCGGACGCCGAGGACGGACTGTCCGCTGTTCATCATGTCGTACCTGGAGAGCAGGTAGCCCGCTCCGCCGCTGTCGATGATGCAGGGAGCCTCGCCCGCGATATGGTTCTCGGTCTCCGCGTCCTTAAGCTTTAAGAGAGCCTCGGTCATATCCTCGGTGAGGTCGGTGAACTGCGTGGGATCCACGCCCGCCGCGTCGCAGAGATCCTGGTCCCAGACCTGGTAGTGCGTAGCAGCGCTGTCCTTGTACACCGGGATGGTGTAGATCTCGCCGTTGATCTTGACCGCATCCCAGAAGTCCGCCGGGATGTAGTTGTAGAGATCCGGCACGCACTCCGGAAGCAGGTCGGTGATCGGCATGAACGCGCCCATCTCCACGAAGGAGTGCTGGCTTCCCGCGCACCAGAGGATGTCGTAGTCGCCGCCCGTGCTTACCAGCACGTTCCTGCGGTTGTCGAAGTCGCCCCACGGGATGATCTCGACTTCCGCCTCGACCCCGATCTTCGGGCCGATATAATCGTTGAGCTGTTTGATCCACGCGTCGTAGTTGTCCGGCATGCCGTTGCCGATCATGATCCACTTGATGGGCACAAGCTCTTCAGGCGCGGCGGCTTCCTCCGCACCCTCTTCCGCCTCCGGCTCAGCCGCAGGCGCCTCCGCTGCGGGTGCTTCCGCTGCAGGTGCCGGCGCCGCGGCGGGTGCGGCAGCGCATCCGGCGGCAGCAAGGACGAACACTGCTGCCAGGGAAGCGGCAATTAGTTTTTTCAGCAACCCTTTTTTCATAATGCCTCCTTTGCTTCTTTGCGGTCCCGCTAAGGACCATTGTCAGTTATCCTTTCACCGAACCGATGGTCAGTCCGGAAATGATATACCTCTGGAAGAACGGGTATGCGAACGCGATCGGCGCAACGATCAGCACGACCAGCGACATCCTCAGGCTGTCGGAGGGAATTGTCGCGATGATGTTCGTCGCTTCCGCCCCGATCATGGTCGAGTTTCTCACCAGGAAATCCACCTTGTTCTGCATCTGCATCAGAAGATACTGCAGCGGGTAATACTTCGCGTCCCGGATATAAAGCATCGGGATAAACCACTCATTCCAGTACCCCAGGGCGGTTAACAGTCCTATCGTCGCGATTCCCGGCTTGGAGATGGGAACGATGATGCGGAAAAGCGTATTGTACTCCCCGCTGCCGTCGATCGAAGCCGCGTCGATGAGTTCCTCCGGGATGGAGCTCTGGAAGAACGTCCGCATGATAATGATGTTGAACGGGCTGAGCAGCATGGGGATGATCACCGCCCAGTAGCTGTCCGAGAGATGAAGCAGCGTCTTGACCACCACATACGTCGGCGCGAGCCCGCCTCCGAACAGCATGGTGAAGAAACAGAAAAAGGTGAAGAACTTCCGGAACCGGAAATCCTTTCTGTACAGTGCGTAGCTGTACAGGATGGTAACCGTAACCGTCATCAGGGTCCCGGCGGCGGTGATAAAGAAGCTGTTGAAGTAGGAGCGCCACAGCTGGTCCCCCATCTTCATGACGTACCTGTAGGCTTCCAGCGACCACTCCATCGGGCGGAAGGAGAAGCCGATCAGCCGGATGCTCTCCTGTGAAGAGAAGGAGATGATGATGACGAATATATACGGGATGACACAGGCAAAACTGAACAGCGCGAGAATGATGTGCATAACCGCCTCGGCCGGCAGGCTCACCGAATTAATTGATCGTTTTTTCATATCGGCTGTCCTCCTGGCCTGTCAGAACAGGCTGCTGTCCTCATCGATCTTCTGCACGATCCTGTTGGCGATCATGATAAAAATAAACCCTACGACATTCTGAAGCAGTCCGCCCGCGGTGGACATGCCGATATTGTTGGTTGCCGTGAGCACCCGGTAGATATAGGTGTCGATGGTCTGCGTCACGGAATACAGGGCTCCGGAATTAAGCGGCACGGTATAGAACAGGCCGAAGTCCGAGTTGAAGATATGACCCACATTCATGATCAGCAGGATGGAGATCATCGGGCGCAGGTTGGGCAGCGTAATAAACTTTATCTGCTGCCACTTGTCCGCGCCGTCGATCGCCGCCGCCTCATACTGGCCCTGGTCTATCCCCGTAATCGCGGCAAGGTAGAGGATCGAGGAGTATCCCGTATTCTTCCACATGCTGCAGATCGTAAGGACAAACGGCCAGTACTTCGGCGTGTTGTACCAGTCGATCGGAGTCTTCCCCTGGTTAGCCATCGTATGGGTGATCAGCCCTCTTGTCGGGTCAAGGAAAGCGATCAGGAAATAGGAAGCCACCACCCAGCTTAAGAAGTAGGGGAAGAACATCAGCGTCTGGTAAGTTTTTGCCGTAAGGCGGGTCGTGAGCTCGTTAAGCATGATGGCAAACGAGACCGCAAGCACCAGCCCGAGGATGATCCACACCACGTTATAGCAGATCGTGTTCCGGATAAAGATGGGCGCGTCTTTCGTGGTGAAGAGGAAGGTGAAGTTCTTAAACCCCACCCAGGGGCTGTGAAACAGGTTGTTCCAGAAGCTCGGCTTCTTCGGGTAGACCTTGTAGCTCTTGAACGCCAGAAGGATCCCTATGATCGGGATGTAGCGCAGAAGGAAAAACCAGACCGCGCCGGGAAGAACCATGCTCGTCAGCACGATCGTTTTGATGTGCCGCGCGCTCAGCTTCTTCCCGCTCTTCCCGGCAGCGGAGCCGTTTTTATTCACATTCCGTGCGGATACTGCTTCTTTCGTCATTTTGTCTCTCCGGACAGAAGTGCCGCGAGCTTCAGAACCCTGCATGCCGCGCTTACCCAGACCTCTTTATAGGTACAGTTGTTGTTCTGGGGCCAGTAGGGGATGTCCTCGTTTTCGTAGGACTCCATGCCGACCGGGATCTCTCCGACGCTCTCTCCGGGGCATACCGCGTACTGCGTGCAGTAGTTGTCGCCGATACCGTAGATGATGGACTGCCCGAAGGGATTCTTGCCCCACAGCCAGTAGAACTGCTCGCGGCCGACCTGGATCAGCTCCTCGTCGCCGAAATACTGTCCCACGGTTACCGCGGCGACCGCCTGGCCGAAGGCAACGGCGAAATTGCCGCGGAACGAGAACCACACAGGGAAGCAGCGGATCACATATTTCTCACTGTCCGGAAGGGAATCCCTGTCTTTTCCGGGAAGCGCGTCCACGGGGGCGCCGGCGAGAAGCTGGGCCCTGTAGTTGTCCTTCTCCTCTTCGGGCTTGACCCAGATCTGGACGGATTTGAAGGTCTCGTAGTCCTCCGGCTCGTCCATCCGGTGCACACCGGCCGGGATCATTCCGTAGGGAAGCGTATTGCGGCTGATGCACTTCACGTATTCGCCGTAGAGCCGCATGCTGTTCTCCCAAGCCCCCTTGTCCGGGCTGTCCGCAAAAACTCCCGCGGCGGCCGCCAGGGCCTCAATAAACTGGTTCTCCCGTCCCTGGTGGTTCCAGTGGACGATGGCCTGCCTTGTCTCGTCGCGGTAGAAGAAACCGAGAAGCGGCACTCCCTTAAAGATGCCTACGGGAGTATCCTGCTGGCATGCGATCAGTTTTGCCGCATACTCCTCCGCGATGTCCTTATAGGAGCGGGATTTCCCGCCGACCTCGGCGATACTTGCCGCGGCCCAGGTGATCACCGCGTAGAAAAGGGAATCGCTGGTGGTCTTCGAGTGCCCGTTGACGTTCCTGCAGTCATTGCCGTCCCGCAGGTATTTCTCCATCGCGAAGCCGAAATCCTCTTCCGCCGCGTTCCTGCAGACCGCCGCAAGGTCCGGCTCCTCCTCCATGAGGGCCTTCGCAGCCGCGGCCTCCGTCTGGGCGTAGACGAAGTTGTGGTAGGCGTTGTTGTCCGCTTCGCCGTCCACGTCGTCGAAGGTGTGAATGATGTTGTCGGTGAAGCGCACCGTCCCGGAGCGCTCCATCCTGTAGCCGTCGCCGAAGCGCGTGCGCAGGATGAAATCCAGTCCCCAGCGGCCTTCCTCCATAAGCCTGCTGTGAAGGACTGAACCGCTGTCCGCCTTCAGCGCGTTCGCGAAGAAGGCCTCTGTCACTTCCGCGGACTGAACCACGGACTGGTTCATGTCTCCGGCATCGTGCCAGCCGCCGCCCCCGGGGACGGACATCGCCATGTGGGTGACAAGAGTATCCTTGTGGCAGGCGCCGTGACGGCCCGGGATGGGATAGCCGCAGCGCTCGGTAAAGAAGAAGTTCGTGATGCCCCAGACACTTTCCTCCACGACGTCCTCCGCCATTATGAAAGCTTCTGTGGCAGCGGACGCCGTGCGGAGGCAATATGTACCGGGTTCGGTAAACCCAGTGAAATCAAGGACTCCGAACTCTCCCTTCTCGTTCTTCTCGATCCGGATCTCCCCGGTGTACACGGCCTTGCCCGAAGAGGCTTCGACGAGCTCAAAGCTCCCGGGAACCGGCGAAGTCACGGCAGTTTTGCTTCCCTTCGTCCAGTAGCCGGCGGTGGAATAAAGGATGCGGTCATCCTTTCTCACCCATCCGATCTCGTGCTCCGGGTTCTCTACCTCCTCGATCCGGATATCGCGGAACCGGTAGACCAGCTCCTCCGCTCCGGTCTCGTAGTCGCGGCCGTTTAAGAAGACATAGAACCGCAGCTCCTCGACCTTGTCCCTCGCGGTGGTCGGGAATTCCCACGTGCACTCGTTCCATACATGCGGGTCGAGATCAAATACCGTAGCTCCCTCGCGGAAGAACCTGTCCGGGGTCTTGATCTTCCCTTCGCTCCGGAAGAGGCAGCACAAGGACGCGATGCGGTTTCCCTCCGTATCCGGGCACACCTCGAAGTGAACACGGTTGAACGGGGTCCAGTCCTCTCCGGGGATGCTGAAGCTCAGCACCGCCATGCCGTAGTTGGAGTAATTAACCTGCTTGCGGCCTTTGTTCCAGCCATAGCGCTTCTGGGCAGCGGCGATACGGATCTCTCCGTTTGCCGCCGAGACGGAAGTTTCGTCACCCGCGGTATACGGATAACTCTCCCCGGAGGTAAAGATCCCTTTGGTATTCAGGATCTTCTTGGAAAGGCTGTGCGCTTCCATGCTCCTCTCCCTGTGAAGAGGAAGGGGGGAATGGATATAGCCGCTCCTTATCAGCTCCTGTTCAAACTGCTCTCTGATCATTACTGGCCTGCCGCCTCCTTCTCCGCGAGGAACTCCTGGAACTGCCTGTTCACGTCCTCGATCAGCTCATCGACGCCGGCGTCCTTAAGCTTCTGGATGAACTCGGGGAGCTTGACCTCCGGATCCATCGCGCCGGAATCCATGCCCTGCTGGAACTCGTCGCGGACGTTGGCAATCGCGCCGAGAATCACCTCGGTCTCCGAGCTGTCATAGATGAAGCCAAGGCTGGGGTGTTCCTTGGAGCTGCCGTAGAAATCCGCGAACTCATCCCACCAGCCGGCGCCCTGTTCCACCGTAGGGGTGAGAACCGTGACATTGCCCATGCCCATGGTCCAGGGCTGGTAGTCGCTGCGCTTCTCGGTGAACTCCACCAGTCCGTCGACGAGGTTGTAGTGCATGCCCTCGACGCCGTAGTTCATCATGGTCATCAGCTTGGTATCGCTGTTGAGCAGGTTGAGGAACATCAGCGCTCTCTCCGGGTTCTTCGACGCGGTGGAGATGGCATACAGCGCGCCGAGAGACGAAGTCGTATCCAGGATCGGGGCGTGCAGCAGAGGCATCGCGACCTCAATTCCCCTCTCAACGGACACCTGCGCCTCATAGCCGTAGGCATAGACCTGAGGGCCTACAAGATATCTTCCGGTCTGCTTCGTCGCGTTCGCGTCGCCCGAGCCGGCGGCAAGGGAAGGATCGATGTAGCCCTTTAAGTAATAGTCATGCGTGACCTCAACGTAGTGCTTGTACTCCGGGGTCTCCCAGACATCAACGATCTCCAGGCCGTGCTCCGGATCCGGCTGGGACTCGTCCTCGAGGTTGAGGTACATCACGGGCGCATAGCCGCAGCCCACGAGATGCCACAGCTTGGTCGCCGCTCTCTCGGAGGTGCCCTTCTCGATCATCAGCGGGAAGAAATCAGGGCCCTCGCCCTGCTTCACCACTTCATAGATATCGCCGAGCTCATCCCAGGCTTTTCCCTCGAAGTCCTCAATATCGAAGCCGTACTTTCTCGCCAGCGTCAGGTTGACGTCATAGGAATCCGAGGTCGCGATGTCCTTGTACACCGGGATTCCGTAGATTCCGAATCCCTCCGCGCCGCTGGTCAGCGCCGCGTGCTGGAGAGCCTCCGGAATGAGCGCCCACGCGTCCTGTGCGTACTGCTCGATCAGGTTGTTCTCCGGATCGTCAAGGCGGACCCAGTATCCGTCCCTCGCGAACTTGTTGTAATCGTCCGCCGTCCAGGAGGAGGTGAAATAAATATCGATATCCTCACCGCCCTGCAGCGCCAGCACCGCGTTGGTGTCGAAATCGCCCCAGCTGCCCCAGATGGGCTCAATCGTCGCATTGATCTTGTCCTTAAGATAGGCGTTGACCGCCTCCATGACCGGCTTGTCGTCGGTCACATTGCTTCCCTCGAAGTAGATTTTCAGGGTTACCGGGGGAAGCTCGGAGACTTCCTCCGCTGCCGCCTCCGTTCCGGCTGCGGCGTCCGGTGCCGCTGCTGCGCCGCCCGGGGCGGGTGCGGGAGCCGCCGCACAGGAAGCGAGCGAGAGCGTCAGTACTGCGCTGACAAGCAGTGCGATCCAGTTTTTCCTTTTCATTTCTTTCCCTCCGATTGTTTTGTTACAGTTCACTTTCATCAATGACCACGTCCTTGTCGATGTCGATCGGGCGCCCGAAGGCTGCTGCCTCCGCCAGGATGGTCTCCGCCGCCTTGTGCCCGATGCCGAACCTGCACGCGCCGAGCTTGTACATCTTCAGCAGGGTATCCAGGGTGCGAACGCCTCCTGCGACCTTGATCTTGATCCTGTCCCCGACATGGTCCTTGATGACCTTTACATGGTGCAGTGTTGTGGGATTGCCGACCGAGAAGCCGGTCCCCGTTTTCACATAATCCGCTCCTCCCGCGATTACCAGGTCGCAGGCCTTCCTGATCTCGTCATCGCTCAGAAGCATCGCCTCGATGATGACCTTTAAGTCGGTGTCCGGCGCAGCCTCCCGGACCGCGCGGATATCCGCAAGGCACTCCTCATACTGTCCGGCTTTTAAGAGTCCGACGTTCATCACCATGTCGTTGACCACGGGATGAAGGGGGGCCCACTCCTTCGCGAGATAGACCTTGGTCTTCGTCGACTCCTGGCCGGAGGGGAAAGCGAGCGAGGTGCCGAGGCGGCACCCGGTGCCCTCCAGCGCCTTCGTCACGTACTCGTAGTAGCACGGCCAGCAGAAGCATACCCTGCAGCCGAACTTCTTCACGATCTCAATCATCTCGTCTATTTCGCGGATGCTGGAATCGAGATGCAGCACGCTCGGCTCGAGCATGTACGAAATATCCTCCGGTGTAAGAATTCTCTTCGTCATTTCCGTCATCGCCTTATCCTCTTCCAATCAGGTGTGAAGCTCGGCGAGCTTGCCGAACTGTTGTCTGGTCTCCGCGAATTTCTTCGTGTAGAACGGGTTGAACCGCACACAGCCCACCGGCTGCTGGCGGATCATCAGTTCCTCGCAGTTCATGCACTGCGTGCAGTACCGGATCTCGTCCTCCCGGCCCTCCTCCAGTTTTCTCGGAGTATACGGATCGGCGAAGGACTGCCTTCCGAGGCCGATCATGTCCATGCATCCGTCGCTGATCACCCTGCCGCCCATCGCCAGCATCTGCGATTTCTCCGGCTCGATGCCGAGAAGCGTGTTCTCCTTACCGCGGAAGGGGGAGAAGCCCGAGCCGATGACCACCGTCTCCGGCTTCAGCGCCTTCTTCATCATGTTGGCGAAATAAATGTGAAGATAGGACAGCTCCGCCTCGTCCTGGTCCGCTTCCATGTAGTGCATCGCGGTGTGGACGTTTCCGAGGGTCTC
>OMSM01000098.1 GCA_900313745.1 uncultured Lachnospiraceae bacterium | reverse complement strand
GGAGTGATCCAGATGCAGGGTGACCGGAACGGAGGCATTCCCGATGAATTCCTCCGTCGCGGTGCGGATGTCGTCGAGGGAGGCGTGTTCCGCAAGCCCGGGATAATACTGGATGATGATGGGCATCCTTGCTTCCTCGGCAGCCTTCACCGCGAATTTGATGCTCTCGTAGTTGAAGACGTTGATGGCGGGGACGCCGAAACAATGCTCCTCTGCGAAGCGGAGAAGCTCATGCATGGAGATGAACGACATAGGAAGCTCCTTTCTTGGCGCGGTGTCGCTGCTGAAGCCCGGAAGCTCCGCAGCGGCGGTCCGGTCAGCGGAAGTGAGGACAAAGGCGAACAGCGGTATGCAGTTATTAACCTTTGTTATATAATCTAATTTAAGTTAATCATACACCTAAACCGACAGGGTGAAAACTGCCGCGTGAATATGCGCGGACCTTAGCCATGCGGTACATCAGCGCCGGGAGTGCCCATAAGCCCCGGCGGTCAGGGGGCATCAATGAAGAAGAAGGTTGTTCTGGGAGTCATGCCGACAAAGCGCAGTTTCCTGAGCATGGAAGAAGCGGCGAGGCAGAAGGGCATGTTTATGGAGCGGATCCGGGGAATTAAGCCGGATTCCGTGGAAATCGTGGATATTGACGATCTTGCGGAGAACGGCATCGCCTGGCAGCCGGCGCTCGTGGATGCCATAGTGAGAAAGTTCAGGTCCGCGGGGATTGACGCACTGTTTATTCCCTTCTGCGATTTCGGCGAGGAGGAGGTTGCAGCCCGCGTCGCGGCGGGCATGATGGTCCCGACCCTGGTATGGGGCAGCCGCGACGAGCGCCCCAATACCTTTGAGTCCAGGGGGCGTGATACTCAGTGCGGCATGTTCGCAGCGACCAAGGTGATGGCCCGTTTCGGCGTGACGTACAGCTATATCTGGAACTGCAGCGTGGACAGCGCGGATTTTGCGAAAGGTTATGAGCGCTTTGTCCGCACGGTTATGATCCTTAAGACTCTGAAGGGTCTCCGCATCGCCAAGATCGGGGAACGCCCGGGGCCGTTCTACTCCGTGATGACCAACGACGCGAACCTGATCACGAATTTCGGCGTGACGACGGTGCCGGTCTCGCCCTTTGACTGCGCGGAGGGGGCGAAGAAGCTTATCGCGGACTCGGATTCGGCTCTTGCTGATTACACCGCGGAGCTGCTCACCCGCTTTGACCGCGGAGACATGAGTGTCGAACAGGTACGGATGGCGGCGGCGCTTAAGCTCTCGATTCAGAAGCTGATGGAGGAGCGAGGCTGCGAGGCCGCGGCATTTGAGTGCTGGTCCGCGTTCCCGAAGCTCATCGGCGCATGTCCCTGCGTGGTCCTCGGGGAGATGAGCGACTGCGGGCTCCCGCTCGCCTGCGAGACCGACGTCAACGGCGCGATGACCATGGCGATACTGAATGCCGCGAATCTCTACGAATCGGCAGTCTTCCTGGCAGATCTCACCATCCGGAATCCGGAGGATGACAACTCGGAGCTCCTCTGGCACTGCGGGCCGTTCCCGTACTCCCTCAAGGCGGAGAACAGCAGGGCAAAACTTGTCGACGGCCAGGAGAGTTTTGAACTGAAACAGGGCCATCTGACCATCGCCCGCTTTGACGATCTCGACGGGAAGTACTCCCTGTTCTGCGGGGAGGGGGACACCACCACCGGGCCGGAGACCACCGGAACCTATGTGTACTTCAAGGCGGACAACTGGAAGCGCTGGGAGGAGAAGCTGATGTTCGGGCCCTACATCCATCACGTGGGAGGGGTCTACGGCGATTATCTCCCTGTGCTCAGGGAAGCTGCCAGGTATCTTGGCATCCGCTTCGACAACGCCCACGAGCAGGGCATTTACTCGCTCTGAGGTTACTTGTCGGAACGCGAGCGGTACTGCCTCGGCGTCATGCCGTAGGAGGCGCGGAATACCCGGTAGAAGTGGGTCTTGTTGCGGAAGCCCGTGGAGAGGGCGATATCCTCGGCCGTGCGGGAGGTGGAATCCAGCAGTGCGGCGGCCTCCTCAAGACGGAAGCTTATGGCGTAGTCTACGATGTTCATTCCTGTGTACTTGCGCACGGTGCGGTAGATGTAGTTGCCGGAGTAGTGCAGTTTTGAGGCAAGCTCCGTGCGGCTGATCATTCCGCGGGTTTCCGACATCAGTGCCCGGATGTCGCCGAAGAGCTTCGCCTCGCGGTCCGTGCCAAGCCGGATCGGCATGCGCGAGAGGCGGCTTTCATCATATAGAAGCAGAAAGAGCCGGACGGTATCCGCCCGGATTTCCGAGGAAGCTCCGGGGGACGGGGAGAGCGTCTCCCGGAGCATTTTGTCGATAAGGCGGTGGATCTCCTCCGGCGCACCCGGATAGTCCGGGTGGGGGATGAAATCGATGTACTCCTTGTAATCCTCCGCCTTTTCCCCTCTTCCGCCGGGAAGGAAGGCCTCTGTTCCGCCTGATGTGCTGTCACACGCAAAATAGGCCGGTGCCTCGAAGCAGTCCTTCAGAAACTCCCTGGAGAGCTGGAAATAAACAGCCCGGAAGCTGGTGGAGAATTCCTCCGTGTGGCGGACGTTCGGGTTAAGGATGCATGCGCTCCCGGCGGGATAATAGTGCCGGATGCCCTCAATGATCTGGTAAAGCTCACCTTCGAGGACGAAGAGCAGCTCGTAGAAGCTGTGCCGGTGCAGCGGCGGATGAGTGTAGCTGAAGGGAATTTCGGACTTTTTCTGCGCGGTGTAGATAAAGAAATCCGGGGCGCACTCCGCGATGATGTAGTCCGCGTCCGCCTCCCCGGGAGAAGTTCCGGGACTTTTAGTGCTGCCGCTGTTTCCGTCCGCGCCCGCATCGGGTTCGAGATTGGTCAGGAGAAAGAAGAGAAACGGGTGGTTAAGCCGCCGGTTTTCGGAGAAGCCGCCGGTTTCCATTCCGGAGAGATCAATTTCTGTGCCGCTGATCAGGTTGAACATGTTCCTGTCCTTTCCGGTTTTCAGTTTCATAGTTGTAAAAATGATACTATATGGCGGGGAAAGTGTCATGCCCGACATTGCCTTCCCGGGCGAAAAATGGCAGAATCATGGCAGCTGGAACGGAAAACCGACACATAACCTCAGGGAGAAAAGTACGCTATGCAGAAACAGGATTTTAACCGGAACTGGTTATTCCGCGAAGAAGGGGACAAGGACGCGGTCAGCGTGACCCTTCCGCACGACGCCCAGATCGGCGCCGCAAGATCGAAGGACGCGCCCGGGGGAAGCGGGCACGGCTATTTTACCGGCGGAAAATATCTTTATACGAAAGAGTTTGACGTCCCGGCGGAGTGGTCGGACAGGCATATCGACCTTCTCTTCGAGGGCGTGTACCGCAATGCCGAGGTCCTGGTGAACGGGGAGAGAGCGGGCGGACACCGCTACGGGTATACGCCGTTTACCGTTTCCCTTGACGGTCTCCTTAAGCCCGGGCAGGCCAATACAGTGGAGGTCCGCGCGGACAACTCCGAGCTGCCCAATTCCCGCTGGTACTCCGGCGGCGGGATCTACCGCCCGGTCTGGCTGCTCTCGGGAGCGAAGACCTTTATTCCCTGGCAGGGGGTGAAAGT
>OMSM01000026.1 GCA_900313745.1 uncultured Lachnospiraceae bacterium | reverse complement strand
GACGGCCTGTCTGTCAGGTTATTCTTTGCGCGGCGGCAATAAGCCATGCGCTCCAGTCTATCATCTGCACAGTATGCTTTCTGCCCGCTGTATCTCTTCCCCGGTTGGAACCGGGGTTTCCGCAAGAGAGTACGGTATTCCCAGTTTCTCCCACTTAGGGATGCCCATCCGGTGGTAAGGAAGCACCTCCACTCTCTCCACGGTGTGCAGCGTATCAATGAACTCTCTTAATCTGTAAAGATCGCTCCGGTCTTCCCCGGAAAAGCTGATCCCGGGCACCAGGACATGCCGGATCCAAAGCGGCTTCCCGAGATCGGAGAGATATTCCGCCATCGCCAGGATATTCGCGTTGGTGTGCCCGGTCAGCGCACAATGCTTCTCCTCATCGATATGCTTGATGTCCAGTATGACCAGGTCCGTGACTTCCATCAGCGCACCGAAACGCTGCATAAAATCATTGTCTCCCGGATCAAAAGGCTCCCCCGCCGTATCCAGAGCGCAATGTACGGAAGCTCCTGCCGGGCCTGTCTTAGCAAGCTTAAACAGCTCCGTGACGAATTCTGTCTGCAGCAGCGGCTCACCGCCGCTCACCGTGATTCCTCCGCCGTTCTTCCAGTAGCTTCTGTAGCGTCTGGCCTTCTCCCAGATCTCCTCCGGGAACGCCTCGTAAGGCGCGGAAAGCATCTTCGTACCTGTCTGCGCAATGCCCCAGGTTTCCGGGTTGTGACAGTATCTGCACCTCATCCTGCAGCCCTGCAGGAAGACAATAAACCTTACACCCGGCCCGTCCACCGCGCCAAAGCTCTCTGTCGAATTAATCCAGCCGGTAATCCTTTTTTCCATAAGCGCACCCAGCAGCTGATTCTGGCTTCACCTGCTTCAGTCCAGCAATTCCAGACAAATATTATCACACGAACTGCGGCAGTACTGCCGCAGTTCGTGGATTCCCTGAAATGCAGCGTACTTCCTGCCCGAAACAAGCTTCACTTAGCCCTTGATGAGTTGATTTGTACTGCCGCAGCCTGGGAATTCCCTGAAATGCAGCGTACTTCCTGCCCTGTGTGAAGCGTGCGTTAGGCCAAAGATGCCTTACGCACGCCCTCGAAGAGCCGGCAAGCTGAAACCGCCGCGCCGCATCAATGCGGCGCGGCGGAAACACTGCACAAATCCTCTTAAAGCGTCTCGTGGAAAGTCCTCGCGATCACATCCCTCTGCTGCTCGGGGGTAAGGGAGATGAACTTCACCGCGTAGCCTGAGACGCGGATGGTGAAGTTGGCATACTCCGGCTTCTCCGGATGCTTCATCGCGTCGATCAGCTTCTCGCGGCCGAACACGTTCACGTTCAGGTGATGCGCGCCCTGGTCAAAATAACCGTCCAGCACGCTCACCAGGTTCTCCGCCCGCTCCTCCTCGCTGTGCCCAAGCGCCTCGGGGGTCATGGACTGGGTATTGGAGATGCCGTCCAGCGCCCAGTGGTAAGGCAGCTTCGCCAGGGAGTTGAGGGAAGCAAGAAGGCCGCTCGTCTCCGCGCCGTAGCTGGGGTTCGCGCCGGGAGCAAGGGGCGTCCAGGCCCTGCGGCCGTCCGGAAGGTTGCCCGTGTACTTGCCGTAGACCACGTTGGAGGTAATCGTCAGGATCGAGGTTGTGGGCTCGGAGTTTCTGTAGGTGTGGCGCTTCTTCACCTTGGTGATGAAGGTCTGAAGCAGCCAGACCGCGATCTCATCCGCGCGGTCGTCGTCATTGCCGTACTTCGGGAAATCACCCTCGACCTCGAAGTCCTCCGCCAGCCCGCTGCGGTCGCGGATCACGCGGACATGCGCGTATCTGATCGCGGACAGGGAATCCACCACATGGGAGAATCCCGCGATGCCTGTAGCAAAGGTGCGGCGGACGTCGGTGTCGATCAGCGCCATCTCCGCAGCCTCGTAATAATACTTGTCGTGCATGTAATGGATAAGGTTCAGGACATTCACGTAGAGGCCGGCGAGCCAGTCCATCATCCGCTCGAACTTCTCCAGCACATCGTCGTAATCAAGATAATCGCCGGTGACCGGCGCGTAGGCCGGTCCCACCTGCTCCCCGTTCTTCTCGTCGATTCCGCCGTTGATGGCATAAAGAAGGCACTTCGCCAGGTTGGCCCTCGCGCCGAAGAACTGGATCTCCTTTCCTGTCTGCGTAGCCGAGACACAGCAGCAGATGGAATAGTCGTCGCCCCAGACGGGTTTCATCACGTCGTCGTTCTCATACTGGATGGAACTGGTATCCGCGGAAATCTTCGCCGCGTAGCGTTTAAAGGCCTTCGGAAGCCTCGACGTATAGAGCACGGTCAGATTGGGCTCCGGAGAAGGTCCCATATTCTCCAGCGTGTGGAGGAAGCGGAAGTCGTTCTTCGTCACCATGCTGCGCCCGTCCATCCCGGTGCCTGCCACTTCAAGGGTTGCCCAGACGGGATCCCCGGAGAACAGCTCGTTGTAGGACTGGATTCGGGCGAACTTGACCATGCGGAATTTCATGACCAGATGGTCGATCAGTTCCTGGGCACCGGCCTCGGTGAGGGTGCCGTCCGCAAGATCACGTTCGATGTAGATATCCAGGAAGGTGGAAATACGGCCGACGCTCATCGCCGCACCGTTCTGTGTCTTGATCGCTGCCAGATAGCCGAAATAGAGCCACTGCACCGCTTCTTTCGCGTTGGAGGCAGGTCCGGAAATATCAAAGCCGTAGAAGGAGGCCATCTCCTTCATGTCCTTCAGGGCGCGTATCTGCTCCGCCAGCTCCTCGCGCTGCCGGATGATCTCGTCCAGCATGGTGCCGTCGCCGCAGTTTTTCTTGTCCTCTTCCTTCCACTCCACCAGCTGGTCGATGCCGTAGAGCGCCACCCTGCGGTAGTCGCCCACGATGCGGCCGCGCCCGTAAGTATCCGGAAGGCCGGTGACGATGTGGCTGTGGCGGGCGATCTTCATCTCGTCCGTATAGGCATCAAACACGGCCTGGTTGTGCGTCTTGTGATACTCGGTGAACGCCTTGTGCAGATCGGCGCTTGGCTCATAGCCGTACATGCGGCAGGCCTCCTCGGCCATCTTGATACCGCCGAAGGGCATGAATGCACGCTTTAAGGGCTTGTCTGTCTGCAGCCCGACGACCTGCTCCAGCTTCTTCATGGACTCATCGATATACCCGGGACCATAGGCGGTAAGCGACGAGACGATCTGGGTCTCCTCATCCAGCACGCCGCCGTTCTCCCGCTCCTCCTTCTGAAGCTCCATGAGCCTCCCCCAGAGGCGGTTCGTCGCCTCGGTCGGCCCGGAGAGAAAACTCTCGTCGCCCTCATAGGGATGGTAGTTCTTCTGGATGAAGTCGCGGACGTTGCACTCGCGCTTCCAGATCACGCCGTCAAAACCGTTCCAGGCATCGTAATTCAGCATTCAACTCTCCATTCCGGATCAATGTCATCCTCTTCTTCCGCCGTGCCTTTTCTGCCAAAGAAAAGGCACGAGCATAATCGCTCGTGCCCAGACGGTCGGCCAAAACTCCTCCGCACTCCCCGCGGGTATTCCCGCTAATCCGTCAGTCATGCGGAGCCTCTGCCCGGAGGTACTAAATCTTGTGCTTTCCGGACAGCACACAAACTATATGTTTTTTTCTCTCCGATGTCAATCAGACAAATCGCCAAAAGAACCTTGCCAATTACTCCATTATCTTGTTGTTTTTCTCATTCCAGTCGATGGGCCAGAAGCTTCTTGCAGGGTTTCCCTGCGCCATATAACCCGCCTTCAGCCGCCCGGACGCGACGCTTCCCGCCGAGAGAACCGCTCCGCTTCCGATTTTGCAGCCCTTGAGGATAATGCAGTTCTGCGCAAGCCAGACATGGTCGCCTATGATCACCGGGCGCGGCGGATTCGCGACATTTCCCTTCTCATCCAGCACCTTGTGATGGTCGGAGTCATAAATCCTTACACCTCTCGCGAGCAGCACCTCGTCGCCGAGGGTGATGGAGTCCGCGACGTTGATCACCGAATCACAGTTGAAGAAACCCGAGCCGATGGTCAGTTTTCCCTTCTCCTGCACCTCCAGCGTGACGCGGGTACAGACTATAAGCTGCCCCTTCACCTCCATTCGGGCGCCCTTTTTCATTACTAGATAACATTCGCAGTGAGCGCCGCGGGGCTTGTTGTCGTTCAGGAAGAGATGGCCGTCGTGAAGAGTAAGCTCCGTGTCCTCCGCCATGTCAATCACCGTGTTGCGGTAAGGGACAAGATACCCCTTTCCGAGCCTCTTTACCTTCGGACAGAGGAAATTGTAATAGACAAATCGAATCAGATCTACGCCTTTGAGTGCCGACAGATTATGCATTGTGATCCTCCGGATGGCGCCGTTCCTTCACGGCTGTACGCCGCACGGACACCGGCCTGGTTTCCCGGCATATCGGAAGCGTATACACCGGGTTTATTCATTATACCCCGTTCAGCCTCCGTTTCCCACAATCTGCAGCCTTCCGTCCCGTTTGCCGGGCAGTAATCCGCTCCTCAGGGCTGCCATAAAAAATAGGCGCTGCCCTTTTCGGACAGCGCCGGCAGGATTATCCCGCTTTTCTGTTCTTCAAGCCGCCCGGGGCAGAGCTGCAGCCCGCGTGGTGCGGGCAGCTGGCACAGCTGCATCCGCAGGAGCCGATGCCCTTCTTCCGGTCCCGGACGATCTTCACCAGAGCTGCCGCAATCAGTGCGGCAACAACGGCGACAACCGCGATATTTGCCAAATTGGAGATTAACCAGCTCATTTTGTTTATGCCCTAATTACGGTATAACCCGTCCGCTTCCCGTTCGGATCCCTTCTGAAGAGGAGGAACAGGACTGCCGCCGCGATCACCGCCGCCACCACCGTGCCGATGCCAAAACTCACCTGACCGGTAAGGACGCCGCCGATCTGGTAGACAATGAGGGCGACGCAGTAGGCAAGCACGTTCTGGAAGAGGATCGCATACCAGAAATACTTCCGGTTCTGCATCTCCTTCGCCATGGTCGAGATCGCCGCAAGGCAGGGCGAGTCAAAGAGGTTGAAGCAAAGGAAGGAGACCGCCGCGATGGTGCTGGGGAAGAACGGCGCGAACTTGTCGTGCATCGACGCCGCGTACTCCTCGACCTCGCCCAGGCCTGCCAGGACGCCCATCGTGGACACTATGCCCTCCTTGGCGACGAAGCCGCTGATGGAGGAGGCCACCGCCTGCCAGGTGCCGAAGCCCAGCGGCGCGAAAATCGGTGCAAACACACCGCCGATGACCGCCATCAGGCTCTCTTCGGTTTCCACAAGCCCGAAACTGCCGTCCGCGAAGCCAAAACTCGACAGGAACCACATGACCGCGCAGCAGACGAACAGGATTGTTCCTGCCTTCTTTAGGAACGCCCATACGCGCTCCCAGACATGGAGCAGGACGCCCTTAACGGACGGGAAGTGGTACTGAGGGAGCTCGATGACAAACGGCGCGGGCTCTCCGGCGAACATCTTCGTCTTCTTCAGAATAATACAGGAAATAATGACAACCGCAATACCCAGGACATACATCGAGAAGGCGATCCAGCCGTTA
This sequence comes from uncultured Lachnospiraceae bacterium, assembly GCA_900313745.1. Classification (GTDB taxonomy): domain Bacteria; phylum Bacillota; class Clostridia; order Lachnospirales; family Lachnospiraceae; genus CAG-791. The sequence continues at coordinate 4,108 of OMSM01000026.1, read as the reverse complement.
TTTCCCATGATGAATCCGGCGATAAGGGCGATAACCGGGAGCTTTGCCCCGCAGGGGATGAAGGTCGTGGTCATCATTGTCATCCTGCGGTCCTTCTCATTCTCGATGGTGCGGGTGGCCATAATGCCGGGAACACCGCACCCGGAGGATATCAGGAACGGAATGAAGCTCTTGCCGGAAAGGCCGAACTTGCGGAAAATCCGGTCCATGATGAAGGCGACGCGGGCCATGTAGCCGCAGTCCTCCAGGATGGAAAGGAAGAAGAACACGATGGCCATCTGAGGCGCGAAGCCGATCGGCGCGGCGAGACCGCCGATGATGCCGTCGACAACAAGGGAGATGACCCACTCGGAGGCACCGATGCCCTCCAGCAGGGACGCGACAGCCGGCTGTATCCACTCGCCGAAGAGCGTGTCGTTGGTCCAGTCGGTCACGATGGTTCCGAGGGAGGAGACCGCGATATAGTACACCAGAGCCATGACCGCGAGGAAGATCGGGAGTGCCAGAATGCGGTTGGTGATCACACGGTCGATCTTGTCCGACCTGGTCATGTTGTCCGCGCCGCGGTTCTTGACTACTGACTTCGCGATAAGCCCCTGGATGTACTCGTAGCGCTGATTGGTGATGATGCTCTCCGCGTCGTCGTCCATCTCCTTCTCACAGTCCGCGATATGCTGCTCTATGTGGGAGAGAACATCCTTCGGAAGGTTCAGTTTTTCCAGGACCTTTTCATCCCGCTCGAAGATCTTGATTGCGTACCAGCGGAGGTTCCTCTCGTCCACCTTATGCTCTATGGATTCCTCAATGTGGGCGATGGCGTGCTCGACGCTGCCGGTGAAAACATGGGGCAGCTCACCGGTTTTGCCCTTCTTCGCCAGCTCCACGCAGGCCTCTGCTGCGGCCTGTGTCGCGTCGCCCTTTAAGGCGCTCATGGAGACAACCGTGCAGCCCAGTGCTTTCGAGAGCTTCCCAAGGTCAACCTTATCGCCGTTTTTCTTCACAAGGTCGATCATGTTGACTGCCACCAGCATGGGGAGACCGATCTCCAGCAGCTGGGTGGTGAGATAGAGGTTGCGCTCGATGTTCGTTCCGTCGACGATATTCAGGATGGCATCCGGCTTGTCCTCCACAAGGTAATTCCTGGAGACAACCTCCTCCATCGTGTAGGGACTTAAGGAATATATCCCGGGAAGATCCTGGATGACCACATCCTTATTGCCCTTAAGGCGCCCTTCCTTCTTCTCGACCGTGACGCCGGGCCAGTTGCCTACGTACTGGTTTGATCCCGTAAGATCATTGAACAATGTTGTTTTTCCGCAGTTCGGATTGCCCGCAAGGGCGATTTTAATTTCCATTGTGTGCTCCTTCATGCCCCGCCCGCTGATAAGGCAGGCGTCGGCGATTTGATTTGACTAACCCCGGGGCGGTATTAATTCATCTCCAGGATGTCCGCGTCCTCTTTCCTCAGGGAAAGCTCATAGCCGCGGACGGTGATTTCCACGGGATCGCCGAGAGGCGCCACCTTGCGCACATAGATTTCCGTCCCCTTCGTGATGCCCATGTCCATGATCCGGCGCTTCAGGGCGCCTTCTCCGTGGATCTTCACCACCCTGGCGGACTGTCCGACAGGAATGTCACGCAGTGTCTTCATTTGTTCCTTGTCCCTCCTCTTCTTATCCGGTTTGCTCTTGCTGCTGCGCCGGCGCTGCAGGCGGTGCGGCCTGCCTGTGCATCATTGCACCGGCTGCACCATGATCTTCTCCGCGATGTGCTGGGTCACCGCAAGCCGGGAATCACGCACGTTGACGATAACGTTCCCCTGATTTGCTGAAATCACAGTAACCTCAGTGCCTACGACGAAGCCAAGGTCCGCCAGATGCTGCCTGGCCTCCTCGCTGCCGCCGATTCTCGCGACGAAAACTTTGTCCCCGGTACTGGTTAATGTTAGCGGAAGCATGATTTCCTCCCTTACAGCTGTCCTTCGCCCCGGGCAGACATGAGTACAAAACAGCCTGTCCGGATTCTCTTCTTTCTTCCCGTAGTGAAATTCCCATTCAATACGCGGAATTGAAAGTCAATATCGGGTTAGAACCTCCTAACCGCTGTTAGTTTAGTCTTACTAACTCCAAATGTCAATATGAAGTTAATTTTATATAACTCACCGGAATCGGAAGAAGACAGGAACGGTCTCAAACCTTCGGAACGGATACGTATACCTTGTAAAAAAGCCGTACGGCTGGAAATTGCTCAAAGCGTGAGAATTCCGCCGTACGGCTTTTCTGAATCTAAGGAGTCAGAGAATTCCCGCCTCCTTACGACTATACTGAAGGATCAGGCGAGGGCCTCTCCCATTGCGCTGCACGCGGCTGCCGCACTGTCGTCAGGCGCGTTCTGACAGGTGACGCTGTCGCAGGCAAGAACAGCACCGGCGGCCGCGCAGCGGGCCTCCCAGTCGATCATCCAGGCACCGCCGCCCCATCCCCAGGAGCCGAAGAGAGCGATCTTCTTCCCGTTCAGTGCGATCGTACAATCCGGGTATCCCCGCCCACACTGGCGAGCACGCACTGGATCATTTTGTGGGATACCGTATGCGTGAACAGAATCAGGAGGTCCGGATTGCCGATTCTCTCCCTGCTCTGCCGCGCCGCGGCGGCGGACATTCTACGCAATTAGTTAGTATATGCTAACTTGCACTTCAGAAAAAACTGCCGCAAAGGCAGTTGTATGGGTCGTGAGAACCTGTAAGGAGCCGGAGAACTGTCTCCTCCCCCCCCCGGATTTTTCGCGGATTTGAGTTAGTAATAGCTAACTTGGAATGATACACATCTCCACTCTTTTTGTCAACTCTCTTTTCTCGCAGCGTTCGCGGTGGACAGGAGTGCGATGAGCACAGCCAGTACCGTCACCGAGGGCCGGAAAATGCTTCGGCAGCGCATGCCTGGCATCATGCAGAGGCTGATCACCCTGCCGGGAATGAGGGCCGCCGCTGCCGACAGGAGAATCATAAATGCGCTGAGCACCTGCCGGACGGCGGATTTCTTCGCTGCCGCACAGGCAAGAACAATAAGGGACAGGACTGTCAGGGCAAGGCCAAGGAGGAATACCGCCTGCTCCGCCTCGCGGCAGTGCATATATGTGCCGTCCTCTGCCGGTCCGCAGACACGGAAAACTGTTCTGACGCCAGCAGCAAGCAGAGCAGAGAGAACGGTCTGCGCTGCGGACAATCCTGCAGTGATGTGGCTGTTTCTGTTTTTCATTATTAGTCTTAGCTAACCTCCTTTCATTGTGTTTATCCTACACGAAAAGAAGCTTTCCCGGTGCAACAATATTGACTTTGAATTCGTTTTGGGCTGAGATAACCGGATTTTTCGTTGTGAAATTCCTTCGGAAATGGTAGGTTACAATAGACTAACCTGATTAGCCATAACTAATCCGCGCCGCGGCCGGCAGCCTGAATCGGCGCCGCCAATCATCAACATTGACCACGGAAACATCCGAAATATCTTTGGGGACAAGTTTTGACACCGGAGCAATGGAACGCAATCGAGACAAATGACGCGAGCTATGACGGAGTCTTTTACTATGGCCTGAAAACGACCAGAATTGTCTGCCGTCCTTCCTGTCCCGCGAAAGCCTGCAACCCCAAAAACGTGATCATCTTTGACGACTGCGAGAGTGCCGTAAAGGCAGGCTTCAGGCCCTGCCAGCGGTGCCGCCCGGACATTCCGGGCTGGCGCGGGCCCAAGCCGGAGCTCACCGACGCCGCAAAGCACTGGATCGCCGGGCACTACACCGGCAAATTCTCCTTGAAGGAAATTGCCGCCGGCCTCGCGGTCAACGGCAATTATCTGCTTCGCGTGTTCCGGCAGCATACCGGAATGACGCTTTTGGAATACCACAATTTCCTGCGCTGCGAGGAAGCCCGCCGCCTGCTTGCCGACAGGGACACTCCCGTTGCCCGTATCGCGGCAGAAACCGGTTTTTCCTCAGCCTCGCACTTCACCCGCGTGTTTAAGGCCTTTACGGGCAAAACTCCGTCAGAATACCGCAGCTCTCTTGATTCTTCCGATGATCAGGGATCCCGAAAGGCCGATAAACAGGCCGCTTG
>OMSM01000043.1 GCA_900313745.1 uncultured Lachnospiraceae bacterium | reverse complement strand
TGACTCGTCTGTCCGGGGCATTTCCTCCGGCGATACCGGCGGTCAGCCCTCGATCATGATGGTCTTCTTCTCCGGGATCTTCGGAGCTTCCTTCTTCGGGATGTTCAGCTTAAGCACACCGTCCTCGAATTTCGCCTTAATATCTTCCTCCGTGATCTGGTCGCCTACGTAGAAGCTTCTCTGCATAGAGCCCATGTAGCGCTCCTGGCGGATCAGCCTGCCCTTGTGGTCCTTCTTGTCCTCATCGTGTCCCTTGTTTGCGGAAACGGTCAGATATCCGTTCTCAAGCTTCAGGTCAATTTCTTCCTTCTTGAAGCCGGGGAGATCAATGTCCACTTCGTACTGGTCGTCGTGCTCGTGCACATCGGTCTTCATCAGCCGTCCGGCGTTCCTGCCGTAGAGCTTCCTGTCGATGTGGTCGAAGTCCTTAAGCCTCGGGAAATCAAAATCCATCCAGTCGTCAAATAAATTCTCACCAAAAATGCTAGGATACAACATAAGTCATTCCTCCTTTTCTTCCCTGGATCAATGATCCGGAGTGCTGTCCGCCTCCTGGCCGGTATTGTTGTCCGGCCGGGGGGCAATTACTGCTTCCCGGAGCATCGGGACGGAGGGTTTGGATCCGGAACCTTTACGTTTCCGGATCTTCTCTGTTCCTTTGTTCTAGCTGTGTTATAACACTCATTATTAGCAGTGTCAACAGGTGAGTGCTAATTTTATATTTTGTTAATAATCGACGGACCGATTCCGCTTAACGGATGTACTCCGTGCTCTCCCTGGCGAGAAGCTCACTGGTGTCGTAGTAGGTGCCGAAGGCGCCGTAGGTGTAGTTCTCCGGCTCGCCGTCGCCGTTGTGCCCGAAGGAGCGGCCTACGTCGTGCATGCGGTTCAGGTTCATCAGGAAGAACAGATTGTTGCCCTGTCCCCGGTCACGGCAGGCCATCTCCTCATTCGCGTTGAAAACGTAGATTCCTTCCTTGATCTTGATGTAGTCGCCCGGCTCCTCGTAGAGCCTGCTGCCTACCATCGCCTGCATCTCGCTGTACCGCTCGGGATCCTCCGCCTTAAGCCTCTCCATGACCTCCCTCGACACCGTCAGGCGGTAATACCGCTCGCTCGAGTAAACATGGACGACGGACATGGTACCGTAGCTCCAGAGGATCGCCCGCCCGACAAGGTCGTCGGTGTAGCCGTGCCGCTTCGCGGGAACTGTCCCGTCCGCTCTGCGGATTGCGCCGAAGATGATCTTCGGCTTCGGCATCTTCGGATAGCGCGGGTTCTGGCCGACTGTGCAGAAGTTCTCCGTCACCAGTCCCTGTTCCATGTCCAGCACGAAGGAGATGCCGGTCCTCGGCACCGCGCCGGTCAGCTCGAAATTGACAAAATACGTGTCGTCATCCGCCTTCAGGCAGTCATAAGCATAGGATTCAAGCTCCTCCCCCTCGGTACCGAACTCCAGCTTCTCCCTGTCCGAAAAGCGCAGGATATAGTCGTATCCGTTATCCATCACCAGGGCAAACTCCCTGCCTGTCAGCTCGAAGCAGAGCGGCGGCCTGTACTGCGACATTCCCTCATAAGTTTTGGGCTTCGGAAGCTCATCGTACTGCTGTCTCATATTTATACCCCTCTGAGGCAAACCCGCGCATGCGGGGCTGCCGAATGCGGCGCCCGGTGCATCAGCACCGGCGGCGCGCCTGAATTATCCCGCATCGACCTCGAACACCAGAAGAGGCATGTCCGTATCCCCGGTGTTCCTTATCGCGTGCGAGGCGAACGGCGCGTTCATGATAATGTCGCCCGCCTCCACGGCGGCCTCCTCCCCGTCCTGGGTGTAGACGCCGTGTCCGGCCATGACCACGTAAAACTCGTTGTTGTTCCCGTGCTCATGCACCCCGAAGCTGCATCCCGGCGGGATCACCGTGTAGTTGATGAACTGCACGGGAGCATCGATCTCGCCTCCCGGGAAAACGGTCGCATGAGGGCAGAGGCCCTCACCGCCGTGAATGATCTCGCCCTTAAGAGGCGCCTTCAGATAATTGTGAATCTTCATTCCGTTCCTCCAGGTTCCCTGCATCAGACCAGATAGCAGGCCTTCTTAATCTCGGCGGCAAGCTCCGCGAGAAAACGCTTGATCTCATCCGCGTCCGGATTCTCCTGCTTCCTGTACATCGCGATCCGGTAGGTCGGGGGCACGTCCATCGGGCAGAGCTGCCCGCCCTCCAGCAGGTTTGCGATGCACTCGCAGGCCTCGAGCAGCTCCTCCGTGCGGCAGCTGTGGTCGCCGCCCGGGGCGAAGGACCTTCCGTTCTTCGTATCTCTTAAGACCCTCTCCGCGCGCTTTACAGCCCTGACCGCGTAATTCTCCTGGTCCACGTCCGTGGGGATAAGCCCTTCGTCCCTCTTCCTGTAGAAGCCGAACAGCGCCGAAACAATGGAGGGATCCCGGACCGTCCCGTCGGGATAGACAATGCCGTGCACGCGGTTCCAGACATCCTTTCCGATCATCAGCTCGAAGAGGTAGAATCCGAAGCCGTACTCCTCCATCATCGGGATCGCCATGTCGTAGCGGTTGCCCCGGCACAGGCAGGCCGTCTCGTTGTTGATCACCGGCTTGTTATACTTCTCCGAGAGCATCTTCGCGTAGTCGCAGACATACCTCAGCCTCTTCTCCGTGTCGCTGTAGTCGTGGAACACGATGATGTCGACGTCGTCGATGGTCCCGCTGGGCAGGGTCTCCCAGATAAAGGTGTTGCCGAGGCCGATGGCGTTCACCGGGTCCTTCTGCTTCATATATCTGCAGAAGTGGCGGATGCAGTTCCACACCAGCTCCTGCCTCTCACGGAAGGCCTCCATGTCCTCCGGCGGCGCATCAAACTCATGCTGCCACTCCGGCTCGTCTTCGGTCCAGGTACCGCCGGGATTCCGGAAGCCGGGCTCGTTCGACACATCCCAGAAGAGCAGGCCGGGCTCATTGCCGATCGCCTCACAGAGATCGTCAAAATACTTCTCCCCGTCCGCCCAGCACGACGGATCCGTCAGCGTCTTCGGCGTCTTCGACCAGTCCCTCCCGGGCTTCAGGTCGTCCGGGTGGAACCTCAGCCCGTGGTACACGATCGGGTTTGTGCTGATTCCGTGCTTCCACGCGGTCCGGACGAAATCCTTCACGTTGGAGAGGAACTGCTCCCGGTTCTTCACGTAGGAAGAGTAAGTCAGGAACACACGGGCGCTGTTCAGCCTGAGCCGCTCGGCATATCCCATGTCCCTCTCGACGACGTCATGATCATACTCGTCCCACATGTTGACGTCCGTCCAGACGTTGCTCTGGGTATAGTTGAATCCTCTTACAAAGCTGTAGTCCTCCAGCGGCATCATCGCTGTCTCCTCCTTCCGTCCGGAACAGCTTCCGGTCACACCTCCAGATACCCTCCGATGAACTCTCCGCCTATCCTCGCGTACAGAAGGAAGCGTGACGCGTCCGCGAGGATCACGTCCCCGTTCTCCTCCTCGATCAGGTAAAACTTCTCCGACGCCTCGTAGACCTTCACCGCGAAGGCCTCGTCCCCAAGCTTCATCGTACCTTCCGAAAACGCCGCCTTAAGGATGCAGTCCGGCGCGAAGGACAGCTCCGTCTCAAAACCGTCCAGCGCAGCGGTCTCCCGCATCTCCTCCGGCCTCTGCATGCGCCCGGTCTTCCTCTCGTACAGCACGCATTCCTCTTCGCCGCCGATGAGGTACAGGTCGTCCGCGCACTTTACTATTGTCTTTCCCTCAAAACTCCCGCCGCTAAGCTCCGTGACCGGGATCAGCCCGTAGGGGTGCTTTCCGCCGGTCACCGTGTTCCATAATCTGTTCTCGCTCATCCTGGCCTCCTCAGTGCAGATAGTACATGCTCTCCATGCCCTTCACCTCGCTGGCGTCGAACCACGCGCCGAACGCCCCGAAGGTGTAGTTCTCGTCCTCTCCCTCTCCGTTCGTTCCGAAGGAGCGGCCGACATCGTGCATTTCCTTAAGGTTCATCAGGAAGAACAGGCTGTTGCCGTGGCCGTTTCTCCTGCAGAGGTTGGTCTCAAGAAGACTCACCGCCACCAGGCCGTCGCGGATCTTCACGTACTCCGCGTAGTCCTCGTACGCCTCGCGGATTACCGGCCTCCCGTCCGCCCCCGCCATCATCTGCGGGTTGTTCCGGCGGATTCTCTCCAGCGCTCTCGGGGTGAAGGACACCCGGTAATAGCGCTCCGTCTGGTACACGTGAGCGATATTGAAGGATCCGTAGTTCCAGTCGATGGATTTGCCGAGCAGCATGTCCGTATAGCCGTGCCGCTTCGTGGGCAGCGTTCCGTCCTCGCGCCGGATCGCACCGAAGACGATATCCACGGAGGGCATCCTCGGGAACTTCGGGTCAAGGCCGAGGGTCGCGTACGCCGCCGTCACAAGGCTCTCCTTAAGGTCAAGGATAAGGGTGATTCCCCTCCTGGGATTCGGGAAGGGGCGGGCTTCGAAATTCACGAAATAACACAGGTCGTCCATCTTGAGGCAGTCATACTCAAACTCTGCCTCCTCTCCTTCGGGGCCGAATTTCAGCGTCTTCCTGTCCGTGAAGACCAGCCTGTTGTCGAAGCCGTCATCCATCACCAGGTCAAAACATTTCCCTGCAAGTTCAAAGGAGAGCGGCGGCCGGAAAATGGACAGCCCCTCGTATTTCTCCGGTACCAGTTTGTTTTCTGCCATCATGACTCCTTTC
>OMSM01000371.1 GCA_900313745.1 uncultured Lachnospiraceae bacterium | reverse complement strand
CACCGGCGTCTTCTCGTCGGGGAGGTACTCCTTCGAGCCGCGGTAAGTTCTGGCTATTAGCTCCTCCCTGCCGGCGAGCTTAAGGAGCTTGATGATCTCGTCGTAGCTCTTCTCCATTCCGTCCGCGGGGCCGGTGCTCTTCGCGTTGAAGTACGGCGCCGCGGTGAATCCGAGGACGTTGATCCTCTCCGGGGAGCGCAGCATGAAGGAGATGGCAAACTGGTCGTCGATTTCGTTGTAGGTGTCGGTGTCCAGCACCATGTCGATGATGTGATCCGGCACCTGGAGGTTTCGAATCTGTTCTTCTCTTGTCATATCAGGCTCCTCAGAAAATCTTCTTGTCTTTATTGCACTCGCGGATGACCTCGATTTCCTCCTCATCATACGGCGTAAAGTCGCTGTGGAAGATATCGTGCATCCAGAGCCTCGTGTCGATGTCGGGAAGCTTCTTGATGAACTCCCAGACAAAGTTGAACTGGGCCTTGCCGTTGACGAAGCCGAAGAAATAGCTTCCGATCTTCTCCTTCTTCCAGAGCGGAAGGTGGGTCTGGATGATGCTGCGGTAAGGCCGGTGCATCCACTCGGTGTTGATTAACGGGCGGCCGTACTCCTTAAGCACCTTGATGTACATCCTTGCGTGGGTGTAGTCTCCATAGAAATGGAAGGTAATGATGTCGGAGAGCTCGATGGCCTCCTTCTCCACATCGGCGTAGATATGGGGATCCTTCAGCCATCCGTAGGGGTGGTCAGCGCCGGCGCCCCAGACGTCGGAGGTCAGGGGCTGCTTCACATCCTCGTCGCGGAGCCATCCGAAGACCTTCCTCATCATCGGGAGGGATTTGTCATCGCGCTGGGAGTTGCCGATCTCGTTCCAGACGTTCCAGATGATGATGCGGTCGTCCTGGCCGTAAACCTGCGCCATCTCGCGCACATAGGCCTCGACCGTGGGCTCCATGCCGGGCTCGTCAATGATGTCGTAGCCCACCATGTCGCCGAGCTGGGTGTCATCGTCAAAGGGCGTCACGGAGCTACCGCCGAAATAGCCGGGTTCGGGCTCGGGCTGAGGTCCGAGCACGGGATCCTTGTACTTGGACTTCGGCACGCAGCAGTCGCCGAAGAGCACGGGCATCATGGTCATGTGATAGGAATCCAGAAGAGCCAGGAACTGCTCCAGGTTCTTCATATAGCTGTCGTGCTGCACTCTCCAGAGATAGAAGGGAAGGAACACACGGACGCTGTTAAAGCCGTGCGCCGCCGCAAGCGCGATCTCCTTCGCCGCCTCGCGGAACGCGTTCTCATGATCGTACTCCTGCAGCATCCAGATAACCCCTTCCATCGCCCCGCTGGGGATGAAATTGAACCCGGAAATCCACGGACGGGCCTTGTACCATGCCCAGATTTCTTCTTCTGTCCAACGCTGTCTCATAACTTAACCTCCTGTTGTCAATACCGGTGCTGCCGGGCCGGTTTTCAGCCCACAGAAATACGCGGTTTCCGGCCGGGCAATTCATTCCATCCAATTATAGTCCAGACTATGCTGCACTGAAAGCCATTCCAAAGTTGGGGAGGTGCCGGGGGACGGTACTCCGGACGGCATTCCGAAACCCTGCCGGAGTACCGTCCCCGGGCATCTCAGGTCCCTGCGTATAAGGAGGTTCACCATGGCAGCAGGTTCAGACAGCACTGCAAAAATCAGGGTCCAGCTGGACCGCATCAAAGGAGAGATTGATCCCAAGATCTTCGGCCATTTCACCGAGCACGCCTTCGGCAACATCTACGGCGGCATCTATGATCCCGGAAACCCTTTATCCGATGAAACCGGACTTAGAAAGGACGTTCTTGCGCTCCTTAAGCAGGTAAACGTCCCGCTTCTGCGCTACCCCGGCGGCAATTTCGTCTCCAACTATCACTGGGAGGACGGCATAGGCCCGAAGGAGAACCGCAGACGGATGTTTGAATATGCCTGGCTCACGGAGGACAGCAACCAGTTCGGCACGGCGGACTTCATCCGGGAGTGCCGCGCGGTCGGCGCCGAGCCCTACATCTGCGTAAACATGGGGAGCGGTACGGCCTAGGAGGCGATGAAGTGGGTCGATCCCTCCATCCACCTGGTCATCTGCGGGCTGCAGGACGACTGCGACTGGAACATGGAGGCGGTGAAGAAACTCTTCGGCCTTGCGGACTACATCTCCGCCCACCACTACGCAGTCGGCTGGGGGCCCTTCGAGAGGGACAACTATCTCCAGAAT
>OMSM01000303.1 GCA_900313745.1 uncultured Lachnospiraceae bacterium | reverse complement strand
TACTCCGGATAAGCCTCGTCCGGGGACCACGCGTACTCCCCCGACGGATAAGAATCAATATTCTGCTGTTCAATGCAGATAAGGGGCATATCCCAGTCCTTTCGTCAGGATCTGAACCAGCCGCGCAGCGCCGGAGACCTGGCGGTGATTTGTCCCCGGATGCTTCCGGGGCTTGTCGAGGCGCCGGCACTTGCGGGCGTCCTTTGCCCGCTTATGTGCCGCTGCGCCGGATTCGAGGGCGGTGAGTTGTCCCCGGATGCTTCCGGGGCTTGTCGAGGCGCCGGCACTTGGCGGGCGTTCTTTGCCCGCCTATGTGCCGCTGCGCCGGAGACCAGAGCGGGAGCGTCCCCGGAAGTACCGGGGACACATCACCTCAAGGATTCGACGTATCCGCTCACCGCCCGGACGTACTCCTCCTCCAGATCAAAGCTCCCTTCCGTCTTCGTCCAGGCCCCGTTCTCCCTCGAGCAGTAGAAAGGCGCGAACTGCAGCGTATACGGGCCGAAGAAGACACACTGGAACTCAATCAGGAATACCCCCTCCGGGCTCTTTCCGATATCGAGCGACATCATCGGCATGCCGATCTCGGCCGCTGCGGCCTCCGCGAGGTCCAGCACTCCGGTGATTTCGTCCAGGTCCTCAGGGTAGCTGAAGCGGCCGCTTCCGCTGGCGCGGAAGTCGTCGTCCCGGTTCTTCCTGCTGAGACAGTAATATCTTCCGAGGAAGTACAGCACCTTGTAGTCCCCGGAGAGACCCGGTATGAACTCCTGGATGATTACCTTGTTGGTCTCCATGTGCGGAAGGATGGTCTCCTCCCCGACGCGCCTACCGGTGACCCTTCGGAGTATCCGCTTTGCCATGAGGCCGCTCTCCAGATAGAGCGTGTCCTCGTAGTCGCGGTAGTGGTGGTCCATCATCTTCGCGGCAAGCTCCCTGAGCTCGGCCTCGCTTCCTGCCATTGCGACGCCGCGGCTCCCGGAGCCGCCGGACAGCTTCACCACCGCGGGGTAGCTGATCCCGGGGAGCACGCTGTCCAGCTCCTTCAGGTCACCGATCCAGTGCGACGAGGGAGCACGCAGTCTCTCATCCTTAAAGGAGCGCCTTAACATCTCCTGAAGGACCTTGTTGCTGTGCGCGCGGAACCATTGATAGGAGGGGATGAGCACCGCCCCGCGCTCCATGAGCGCGACGAGCGCGTCGCCGATGTAGCCCCTGTAAAAGGCGCCGTTGTCCTCGCTGGAGCAGTAGACGGCCAGAACTCCCGTGTAATCCGCGCCGGTGTCGAGCCTCGCGATGTCCGTCACCGTGACCTGAAACCCTTCCTTCTCAAAGAGCTCCTTAAGCCTTGAAGTATCCATGGTAGTCCGGGTATTTTCCGCGGCGGTCCCCACAAGTTTTGTCGCAAAAAAACCGCTCCAGGTCGTGATGATAAGCAGCTTCTTCCTTGCCTTTTCCATCATTTTCCTCCCCCGCTTAAGCTCTGCCGGACGTCACTCGGCTTCCGCGTCCTTCTCCGCGAAGCTCCCCTCCTCGATGTGGGCCGCGATTTCTGCGAGCATCTTCCCGTGCTCCGTTTTCCAGTACTCCGCGGACTGCTGCCAGGAGGCATAGGTGCTGTCCCCCCTGCGGTCGGGGAGATCGAAGTCCTCCTTCAGGAAGTGCTCAAAGTAAGCGGTGACCTTCTCCGCACCCTTTGCGTTCACGTGGGTGCCGTAATCGCCGAAATCCGTCCCGGGATCCAGCCCGATCGCCGCCATCTCCGTGTTCATGTTCAGGAAGGCATATCCCTTCCCCCGCACGATTTCGCCGATGTAGTTGAACATCTTCATCTCGTCCGCCGAGGCGTTGAAGGGAGAGACGACGAACAGGGCGTCCTGTCCCCTGTCCCTAAGGTAATCCAGGAGCTCGACAAGCCGCTTCTCCTGCACGGCGGGAATGGGCTCCGTCTCCGTCACGCCGGAGACATCCGCAAAGGTGCAGGGCGCCACCGTGCTCATTCCCTGGTAGCCCTTCAGAGGATCGGGCACCGAGAAGCGCCAGGTCTTCCACTGGCTGAGGAGGTACAAAGAGCGGTAATTGGAGTGGTACTTGAAGAGATCGAACCAGTAGGTGTACTTCTTCACGTCGCTGTCCGCGGAGACGTACTCAAGGCCGGACTGGTCCAGAAGCGCGCCGATGGTCTTAAGCCGGTTCACCGAATACTGCATATTGTCGGTAACTCCCCGGGTGTAGGCCATGTTCTCCAGGAGATACTCCTCCCTGCCCGTATACATCCTGACCTCATAGATGAACAGCTTCGGTGCCTGCCTTGAGAGAACCTCCTCCGTGAGGTACCGCTGTGCGGCAGGACGCTGCAGGTTCGTCGAGACCGGGTAGCAGACAATACCCTCATCGGCAAACATCTTCGGCCCGATATAGTAGGGGAAAACCGGGCTGGAGCCGATGATCACCGCGTCCAGCGTGTTTTTCTTCTCCGCGTAGAAACCCGCCATCCTGTCCTTCACGGAGCCGTTGGTCCTTAAGCAGTAGGTTAACGACAGGGAGAGAAAGCCGAACAGGACAAGAAACACTATGGATTTAAGAAGCTGTTTTATCGTCATGAGCAATTAATCGTCCTAAGCCTGGCCGCGGGACAGGTATCGCCGGATCATTTCGCCCGGACGAACTGAAGGAGGTACTCGCGCCAGGCCTCTTCCGCGCGGTCCGGCATGAAGCGCCCGACCGCCTCTCTCGCCTGCTCCCCTGCCCTCCGGCATTCCTCCGGGTCGGACAGCATCTCCAGAAGGGCATCGACAAGCGCGTCCTCGCCGCCGACAGGAATGAGCTTCCCGTACCTTCCGTCCGAGGTGATCTCTGCCGGTCCTCCGGAGGCGGTATCCGTGGAGATCACGGGCAGGGCCTGGGACATGGCTTCCAGCAGCACGTTGGGAAGCCCCTCGGAATCCGAGGTGAGGACGAAGACCTGCGCCTTCCTCATATACGAGATCACATCGGATACGCTGCCCGGCAGGGACACCCGGTCCCCGACCCCGAGCTCCTTCGCGAGACTAAGCAGGTTCTCTCTCTCGGGACCGTCTCCGAGGATGGTGAGCGTGTGCCCGGGGAAGCGCTCCGATATCCTTCCGAAGGCCCGGATCAGCATTGCGTGGTTCTTATTCGCGTCCATCCTGCCCGCCGTGAGAATGAGGGGAAGCCTCGGCATCCCTTCGTACTCCGCGAACTCTTTCGAGAGAATGTTCGGAAGCACCTCGCACTTCTTCCGCAGGGCCTCCGGGAAGAAGTTTTTCGATCGCCCTGTCTGCAGCGCGATTCCCGCCGCAAAACGGAAGGCGAGGAAGGCCGCACGTCTCTCCGGTCCCTCAGGGTATTCGTACCTCGCCTCGCCCTGCACGTGCACCGCGGCAGGAATCCCAAGGCCGAGCGAGGTGATTACCGCCATCACGTTGTTCTTCCCGATGAAGGAGAGGATCACATCCGGCCTCTCCTGCTTCCAGATTCTTCTTAACCGGAAGAACCTGTCGGAAAAACCGGCAATGCGCTGACCCATGCTGCTCCCGAAGGGTTCCTCCCTCTCGGATACGACGCGCCTCGCCCCGGGCGGCAGGGGGTACTCCCCCTCTTCCTCCGGGTGCTGGGTGACAAAGACCACCTCATGCCCCGCGGCGAGAAAGCATCCCGCGATATTGACCGCCTCCCTCTCGGATCCCCCGCGGTGAAGCGAGCTGTTGAAAATCGCAAGTTTTGCCATTATCTGTCCTTATTCCCCGCTTCCGAAAGCGCCCTTCTAAGCTCTCCGGGCACCGTCTCGAATGCCGGCCGGAGCGCGGCGAAGTCCTTGCACTCGCGGTCGATGGAGTCGATCATCTCCGTGTATTTCTCATCGATCAGCGTGCGGTAGTTGTTCTCGTTGTCATACCCCTTCCTCGTCCAGCCGAAGGGGTGCACAAGGATCTGCACCTTGTCGTGCGCGGCGAGGGTTTCGGCGTCGGGATAGCCGTAGCGCCAGATATGGTTGGCGTCCGAGAGATACTTGACCCGGAGCTCGGAGTTCTCGCCCGCCTTCGGGTCAAAGTGGAAGAAGTCATCCTGGTAGGCGTTCAGTATTCCCGGAAGATGGATGTTTTCGGCGAGCACCGCGGGTGAGGGGCGGTGAATGGAGAAGGAGGTGATCTCAAAACCCAGCATCTCCGAGAGCATGTCGATCTCCCTCTCTATCTGCTTCCGCACCATGCCCATGTCCGTGATGCCGTTCAGGGCGAAGTGCAGGCCGATCTCGTGCCCTCTCTCGTGCATCTCCGTGAGGATGTCCCGGTTCTTCCTCGAAAGGATGTTGTAGGAGTTGTTCGTCCACTGGAAGAAGTACGCCGAGGTGAAGTCCATGCTCTCCTCGACCTTGGAAAGGGCGAGTGCGCGGTCAACAGAGTACTCGACGTCGTGGCGCATGATGATGAAGCGGTCCCGCCCGAGCGCCTCGGCATAGGACGCCTGTCTCCCGCTCTCCTTGATCAAACGGATTATTTCCCTGTAGTCATCGTATGAAAACATGTGCATTTCCTTCCCCGCGCCTTACGCGGCGCCTCCTCCGGCGATCCTCCCGCCGGATCAGTTCTTGCGCATATATGTGCCGTACCACTGCTGGAATACCAGGAAGGACCAGCACATCTTGGAGTAATTGGCCCCCGTCGCGGGACCGCCGTCTCCGGTCCGGAGGTAGTTCTCCACAAATGTGGAGACATAATCTGCATCAAAGAGCCCCTGGGATACGAGATAATCCCGGGAGGAATAGTCCTCAAGCTGCTGCCTTAGCGGTCCCCTCAGCCATTTGTCAAGCGGCACGCCGAACCCTGTCTTCGGCCTCTCCAGGAGCTGCTTCGGGACGTAGTCGTACGCGATGTCCTTGAGAATGGCCTTTTTCTCTCCCCTTCTGTACTTGAAGGAGTGCGGGATGCGGAAGGAGTACTCCATCACATCCCTGTCCAGGATGGGGCAGCGGGTCTCCAGGGAGTACTTCATGGACGCCCGGTCCACCTTGCAGAGGATGTCCCCGGGCAGGTAGTACTCCATGTCAAGAAGCATCCGGCGCACCTGCCAGTCCCTTACGCCGTACGACGACTCCACCGGATATCCAGTAGGGAGCCAGTCTTCCCCTTCCCTGCGGAGCGGGAAGCGCTCCGCGATATCCACGTAGCTCCCGGCGCCGAACTGTGTCTTGGTCTCCGGATCCCGGTTCGCAGCGATCACACGCACGCGGAAGGGATAGCGGTCCTCCAGCGTCTTTCCCCTTCCCAGGGGAAGACGCCCCGCAAGATGGGCCGCGGCGCCTGCGGCGTCGAGAAGCTGCGCCTGCCTTACGTTCTCATAGATGCTGTATCCGCAGTAAAACTCGTCCCCTCCGTCACCGGAAAGGGCAACGGTCACGCGCTGCCTCGCGAGCATGGACACCAGCATCGTCGGGATCTGGGAGGAATCGGCGAAGGGCTCGTCGAAGTACTTCGGAATGCTGTCCACAAGGTCGAACATCTGCTGCTCGTTTATGTACATCTCCGTGTGGTCGGTTCCCAGATGCTTCGCCACCTCCCTTGCGTAGCCCGCCTCATCGAACTGCTTCTCCTCGAAGCCGATGGAGAAGGTCTTGAGCGGCTTCTCCGAGACCGACTGCGCGATGGCGGAGATGAGCGAGGAGTCATAGCCGCCCGAGAGGAAGCTTCCCAGAGGAACATCCGCGATCATGCGCTCCCGGACTGCCTTAACCAGCCTCTCCTTAAGCCCGGCCTTCGCCTCCGCGTAATCCCTCACCAAACGGGAGCTCTCCCGGTGGTAGACCTCCTTCAGGTCCCAGTACTTCCGAACGGAAACCCGCTCCGGTCCCGCCTTTGCAGGGTCAAAGACGAGCACCGCGCCCGGGTCAAGCTTATGAACATCCTCGAAGATGGTGTCGGGGGCATTGATGTACTGCTGGAAGAGGTACCTTGAGAGCACGTCCCTCCGGACCTTCTTCTCAAAGCCGGGACACGCAAGGATGGGCTTCAGCTCCGATGCGAAGACGATGCCCTCCCCGTCGTACCAGTAGTAGAGGGGCTTCTTGCCTATCCTGTCGCGGACGAGGAAGAGTTTTTCCTCCTCCCGGTCGTAGAGCGCGAAGGCGAACATGCCGTTTAGGTGCGGAAGCGCGCCTTCGCCCCACTTAAGCCATGCGGCAAGGATGGCCTCCGTGTCCGAGCTTCCGCGGAACGGATAGTCCTTAAGCTCCTCCCGGAGCTCCGGATAGTTGTAGATTTCCCCGTTGAAAACTACCGCGAGCCGCCCGTCCGCCGAGCACATCGGCTGGTGCCCCAGGGGGGACAGGTCGATGATGGAGAGCCTCCTGTGCGCGAGTCCGGCCGTGTACCCGTCTCCCGCAGGGAAGAACAAAGTCCCGCTGTCGTCCGGCCCGCGGTGAACCATGGTGTCGTTCATCGCCCGGAGCTCGTCCTCCGATATCCTTTTTCTGCTGTAATATCCGCAAATGCCGCACATAGTCCGCACCTAATTCCGTCCGGTCACCGTCTCCAGGTAATCTCTCCACCGGGCGAAAACCGCCCGGGCATTCACTCTCTCCGCGATGCCCGCCGCTGCCCTTCCAAGCCTTTCCGCTAGCTCCGGATCCTCGATGAGGCTAAGGATCGCCTCCGCCATTGCCTCCGGGTTGGCGACGGGGACGAGGATTCCGTTCTCCCCGTCCAGTTCGCGGTTTCCCTCCGGCCATGCCTTCCCGGCCAGCTCCTCCCTGTTGGAGAGGTTCAGTTTTGCCCCACGTCCCGAATAATTGTCGTAGGTGCCGGGATAGCTGAAGTGCGTCTCCGGCACAGGGCCCTCCGGCACCGCGCTCCTTATGATCTCGGCGGGGCCGCCGCAGGGGCAGTCCGTCGCGGCGACGGGAAGGCCGAGGGCCATGGCCTCGATCAGCGCGTTGGGAAGTCCCTCCCAGTCGGAGGAAAAGGCGTAGATCCTGCCCTTTATCAGCTCCTCTTCCAGGGAATCGCTTCCGCCCATGAGGAAGATATACGAGGACGCGCCGTGTTCCGCGATCTTCTTCTCCAGCGCCTCCTTCGTCCCGTCCCCGGAATCGGGGCCGTAAATCCTGAGGATATACTCCGGATGCCTCTCATGGACCATGAAAAAAGCGTCAAGCAGCATGGCCTGGTTCTTGAAATCCACCAGCCTTGCGGACTGCACCACGCTGTTCTCCTTCTCCCCGGACTTCCTGCCGATGTATTTGGGGTTTACGGGGTTCAGGATGATGGTCGAATTGTCCTGAAGGTACGGCCGGAAAAAACTTCTCTGCCCCGAGGTCTGGAAGACCGCACCGGCAGCTCTGGGGAAGAGCAGCGGGATCTGTATCCTGTCCGTGAGGGCGTCGTAGTGTCCCACCGGGTCCGTCCGCACCGAGATCACGACGGGGACACCGGTCCCCGGGCAGGCCATCAGCGCGCGGTAGTTGGCTCTCTGGGCGAAGGCGACCAGGACGTCCGGCTTCTTCTCCTTCATGAACTGCTTCAGGTACTTAATCCGCAGAAGGAATTTGGCCGCCCTGTTCTTTCCCTCGTCCTCCGGCTTCAGGCCGACGTGGACCCTCTCGACTCTTTCGTCCACGGAAAACTCGTTCTCTCCGTACCACTCCGTGGCGATATAAACCTTGTAGCCCTCCGCGGCGAAGGCGTCGGCGAGATTGGAAACCACCCGCTCCGCTCCGCCCTGCTCCAGGCAGTTTAAGTGAAATGCGATCGACTTCATAATCCGAAATACTTCCTGCAGTTAAGGACATACGCCTCATCCGAGAACTCCGCCGCGCGGGCCCTTCCCCTCGCGGAGAGCGCAGCCGCGTACGCGCTGTCGCCGATAAGTCCCGCCATCCTGCGGGCGAGCTCCCTGTCCTCCTCCGGGATATTCTCCGTTAAGTCCTTTTCCCCGGAGAGGGGCGGGATGAGCACTCCCGGCCTTTCCTCCTCACTAAAGCCCTCCGGGACGGAAAGGATCTCCGCCGGACCTGTCGTGCAGTCCGCCGCAATCACCGGGACACCAAGAGCCATCGCCTCGACGAGGGCGTTCGGGAACCCCTCGTGGATGGAGCTGAGGACATACATCGACGCCTTCTTAAGGAGCGGGAAAGGCGCCTTCATCACGCCGGGAAAGAAGGCGTGCTCCGAAATGCCAAGCTTACGGGAAAGTTCGCGGTATTCCTCCCAGTCCCCGTCGCCCATGATGATAAGGCCAGGGGGAAGCTCCTCTTCATCCCGCTGCCCGCAAAGGAGAGAAAAGGCCTTGATCAGGTGCCAGAAACCCTTGACGTCGTCCTGCCTTCCCATGCTCATCACCAGCTGCCCGTGGGAAGCGATGAACTCATCCAGCCCGTCTTTCCGGTCATATCCCGTTCCGTCGTCCTCCGGGACGTTTACCGGGTTCCAGAGAGTGAAGGTCCGGCTGCAGTGATACTCCTCCCGGATCCTTTCCTCCATTCCGCGGCTGCAGCAGGCGATGAGGCCGGCCTTCCTGCAGAACATCCGGATCTTCTCCGGATTGTCGAAATCGAGGTAGCTCCTTAAGCCGCAGATCACCCTGTCTCCGGTCCCGGCATTGCAGTTCACCAGGTTTGCCGTCTGGCCGAAACTGTAAGTTACGTCAGTTCCCAGCCTCTTCTTCAGCGCCCTTAGTGCAAGGATGCGCCTTGCAAGATTAACGGCCTTCCCCGGGGCGCTGTCCCTTGCCGGGAGGTTCAGGTTGACGATATTCAGTCCGGAGATGTCATAGGCGATGTCCGCGTCGTCGAAGATCGCCGTCGTGACCTCCGCGTGCGGAGCGAGCAGTCCCGCGGTCCTCACGCAGATGCGCTCGAAGCCCCCCTG
>OMSM01000082.1 GCA_900313745.1 uncultured Lachnospiraceae bacterium | reverse complement strand
TCAAAATATACCGCATAGGATGGGCTGATTACGATAATCTGCGCCCCGGGGTACTTTCTTTTCAGCAGCCCGACAGAATAATTCAGAGCACCTGCATAAGTATACCTGTCCTCGGTATAATCTGTCGCAAGCTGATAGCTTCCCCTGAAATCATTCGCTCCGTACCAGAGAACGAACACGTCAACCTTGTTCATATCGCAGGACACAAAATTCCTGTACGCGTCTTCATATACACTGATGAACCCGGGGGCCAGCTCTCCCGCTGCTGTTCTGGCCATCCCGCACAGGCTGACCGATCCCCAGTGCCTGTCCGTTGTGTTGTCCGACTCATCCATCGCCGCAGTAGTCCCGCTGATTGCGCAGTTAAACACCTCGGCATTGCAGTACTTGCTGACCAGCGCGGCGATGCCGTCCGCCTGGCGGTAATGATCGAACTGGTCATCCCCGAAAATGCAGACGCGCAGCTGGGTTCCGTCCAGGGCGGTAATCACCCCCGGACCGTCCTTAAACACCGGGTCACCGGCAGAATTATATCCGCTCTCCTCTCCGGCAAGGTTCGGAGCTTCCCCGACACTGGCCGACGAATTTCCCGATATATCCGCGGGGAATTCATTTGAAACAGCTGAGCCTCCGACGGAAACTTTTTCTTCGGAATCACTGGTGCCGGCGTCCTCCCGGCCGGTCACTTCCTCCTCCCCCGAAGAAGCGAAAATAATATCCTTCCGTTCACTGCCCGGCTCACCTGCAGGCTGTTCCGCCTGTTCTTCCTGAGAAGGCGCATCTTCCGGTTCCGGACTTTCAGACGCGGACTCCGACGCCGCAGACCCGGGCACGCCGGGATCAGGCACGGCAGTCCTTTCTGTCTTATTGCCGCATCCCGCAAGAACGGAAGCGGACAGCAGGGCTGCCAGAAATACCGTGATCACTCTTCTGTGTTTCATTATCATACTCCATTTGTTTCCGTGCCCCGGGAGGAAGCTTTTCCTTAAACGGCGCCGGCAGGCTGCCCGGGCACATTTAAAGCGCCTGCTGATCAGATTATAAAACGGATTATATTCTAATTAATTACACAGCACAAACATGCATCAGGAACAGGCGGCTAATTCTGCTCAAGTCTATGATACCGCTCCGACCTCATGGACCGGATCAGCCTTGTGTAGGATTCCTCCGGCCCGAATGCCGGTTTCCATCCAAGTGCCATAAGTTTTGACGCATCAAGACGCATGTGCGTCTCCGGGGCGTAGCCATACCGGTTGTCCCCTGGGATATCGAACACTACCCTGATCTTTCCGCCCGCAAGCTTTTCCGCACACATTTCCGCCATATCCGCGATGCTCATATGCGCGTCAGGGCTGCTTACATTGTATGCGGCCCCGTTTTCGCCCTTAAGCAGTATCGCAAGTATGCCCGTCACCGCGTCCGCTATGCAGCAGTAATTGCCTTCCGACCGGCCGGAGGTATGCAGAATGATATCCTCCCCCCTCATCACGCTCCGGGCGAACTGAGCAAAAACTCTGCCCTCAGCGGGAGTGACTCCTGCGCCAAAGGTCTGGGCGAGGCGGGCGATTCGCACCGGGACGCCATATTCGGCAAGGTACGCCTCACAGAGGTTCTCGGAGAGCCGCTTTGTCAGGGGATAGTTGCTCCGCACCGCGAGAGGATCCACATACCCCTGCATCTCCTCGGTCACCAGGAGCGACTCCTTACTATCCTCACTCCCGTTTCCGCCGCCGGATGCTCCGGAGGCTAAAGTGAACTGTCCGTAAACCTCCATGGAGGAGAGATAAACCGCGGAGCGCACTCCTTTCTCCCTGCAGAGGTCCAGCACGCTGCGGGTTCCGCGGACCGCAGTTTCTATCGTCCTCACGGGATGACTCACCATCTCGGAGGAGGCCGTCACGGCCGCGGTGTGGATCACCCTGTGCACCGGCCCGACACAGCGGAGAGGCTCCGTGACATCGCCGACAATCAGACGGAAATCCCCGTCCCCCTTGGTCCTGCTCCCCGATCCGGGATCAATTCCGGGTTCAAGCGGCGCGAGGATCCGGCGGGCTTTATCCTCATTCCTCACCAGAGCCGCGACCGTCATCCCCAGATCATAGGTGCGGTTAATGGTTAAGAGCGCGCGAACAAGGCTTGAGCCGACAAACCCGCTGCCTCCGGTGACGAGAACCGTCTCCCCTCTCAGGTCTTCAAAGGGAAGCGGCGCGGAGGCGGCAAAGTCCAGATCCTCCTTAAGGCACGCGTCCCAGGGGCTTATCTCCTCCGAAGCCCGGGATCCCTTTATTTCTGTCCGCATAATAATCCTCACTCTGCCGGGAAAAGTTTTGCATCCGGCAGCTTCTTCGTCTTAAGAAAGCCGTCGTACAAATCGAGAACCTCTGCTGTTCTCCCGCCGAAATAGACCTGGCGGCCGTGGTCGAGCCAGAGCACCTTGCTGCAGAGCTCCTTCACCTGGTCCGTCGAGTGGCTCACCAGGATCCCGGTGACCCCTCCGGAGAGCACCTCCTTCATCTTGTCCCCGCTCTTCTTCCTGAACGCCCCGTCCCCGACGCTGAGCACCTCGTCAAGGATGAGGATGTCGGGTTTTACAAGACATGCGATCGAGAACGCAAGCCTGCTCTTCATTCCGCTCGAGAGCTGCCGGAAGGCGTAATCCTGAAAATCCTCAAGCTCCGCAAAGGCGATGATCTCGTCGTACTTCTCCTGGATGAAGGCCTTCGTGTAGCCGAGAAGCGCCCCCCTCAGGAATGTGTTCTCCCTTACGGTCATCTCCGCGTCGAAGCCGCTCCCCAGTTCCAGGAGCGCGGCGACCTGGCCCTCAACCTCAAGAGTCCCCTCGGTCGGAAACATGATGCCCGATATTGCCTTCAGCAGCGTGCTCTTTCCTGCGCCGTTTGCGCCGATAATTCCCAGCATGTCCCCGCGCTCAAGCGCGAAGGAGATATTCCGGTCCGCCCAGAATTCCTTTACGTGATAGCGGTGCGTGAGTTTTCGCACCACATATTCCTTCAGGCCTATGGCCTTGAAATCTCCGGTGATATACCGGATGCTGACGTTTTTAGCTTCAATGACTGGCATGTTCCCTCCGTTCTTCGCCGGAACCGCGTCCAGGCTGCCGGTATCTCAGAGATAGTACACAAGCTTCCGGTCGTGGTGCCTGAACACCGCGATGCCGATAAGCAGGAAGGAAAGCGCGTAGAAAAGGCAGAGCCCGTGGTACTGCAGAGAGGGGATTTTCCCGTCGATCACCAGAACACGGAAATACTTGATATAAACGTATACCGGGTTTATGAGAAAGAGCCTCTGCACATGAAGGGAGAAGTGCTCGATGGAATAAAACACCGCGGATACATAGGTAAGCAGTGTCAGAAATACGTCATAAAGATAGCGGACGTCACGGAAAAACACGAACAGCGTCGAGAGGATGAGACCTACGCCGATGTTCAGGAGAAGAAGGCAGACCACCGGAAAGACCAGCAGCACCATAGCCGGCCTGAACTCAATCCGGTCCGTCGCGCAGAAAAGGAAATAGACGACGAGGGTCAGAGCGAAATTTACCAGGGCGGAGACATTTCTGGAGAGCACAAACATGTATTTCGGGACGTTGATATGCGTGATAATCCCGGAATTCTCCAGGAAGGAACTCATCCCGTTCCTGGTCGCCTCCTTGTAATAAGAGAGGATCAGGTTGCCGCTGAAGAGGTAAATCGTGTAGTGCGGGATGTTCTTCCCAAGGAGCTGGGTGAAGACCAGCTTCATCACGAACAGCGTGAGCAGGGGCGACAGCACGCTCCAGCCCATTCCGAGGACACTCCGCTTGTATTTGCGCGTAAAATCGCGCTTTACGAGTTCCTCGAAGAGGAAGGCATATTTACTGATCCTTTGTATCCTTTGCTTCAATTACAGACTTGTCTCCTTAATGCTCAGAGATTGCGGCCTGCGATGCCATGAGGCACCACCGGCCCTCCTTTCGTAAGGGCGGCAACATACTCCGCGATCCGCTCCGAAGAGCGTCCGTCGTCCGATGCGCCCTTCTCCTCCAGAAAACGCTCCACGCGGCCGCGGTAGACCGTCTCGTCGAAGGAAAGCACCGCCGCCTCCATCTCGTCGTTGTCGTGGGCGACCGGGAAGGGCGACTCCTCCAGAGTAAAATAGAAGCCGCGCTCGTTGTTGTAAAGCTCCGCATCCCTGGCATAGATGAAGCCGGGCCTGCGGCTCATCACAAAGTCATAAATCCACGAGGAATAATCCGTAATCCCCGCGTCAGCAAAGGAGAGCAGCTGCTGAATGTCCGGATATTTGGTCACATCGATCACATCCGGCGATTTCACCTTGTTCTTCTTCGCCTCGTTCTTGACGTCGTTATAGTGGTATCTGACCAGCAGCTTCCACTGCCCGCCGAACCGCTCTGTGAACGCGCTGACCGTCCTCTCCGCGTCCAGGTCATAGACCTCGAAATTGTGCGAATCCCGGAATGTCGGGGCATAGAGGACGAACCTGACGTCCTCCTCCAGCTCGTACTTCTCGATAAACGCTCTCTTAAGCTCTGCGCGTCTATAGTCAAATTCCGGGAAAAACACGTCGTTTCTGGCATGTCCCAGGCGAAGCATCGGCTTTCCCGCCCAGAAGGTCTCCGTGAAGACGTCCTCCTCGAACACACTGTTGCTGATGCACGCCGTCGTGCGCTTCCCGGTCTTCTTCGCCGCCTCCGGCCAGGAAAGGTTCGTGTTGTAATGGGCGGGGTCAAAGCGCTTGATGCCGAGCGAGCCATGCCATGTTTCCAGGACAATCTGATCCTTCCTCACCGGGAAGGGATAAAACTTGTCCCCAAGAAGGGAATTGATGACAATTACCTTCGCGGAAGCTGCAGCGGCAAAATAGTCGTAGGTATTCAGCTTGACCGGAATGATCCTCGGGTCAGCAGGCAGGTTTTTCCTCTTGCCGTCGTCTACCGCCCAGTACAGCTCGAGGCCGTCCTCTCTCTTAAGCAGCGCGTCGCAGATGTAGGAGGGGTTGCAGGCATAGTCGTGCTGGAAGGTCATAAAGAGGATCCGGTTGTTCACCGTTTTCGTCGTCCTCGAGAGAATGCACCTCGACCAGAATCCGACCTGCCGGTCAGCAGCGGTGGAAAATTCCTTCCACGCGACAGCGATGCGGTGGAAAAACTTTCCCTCTACCGCCGCGGGGAATATGCGCCTCGCTTTTTTCTTCAGTATTTTTCCAATCATCTCTGTTTCCGTACCCGCCCCCCGCAGGCCGGGGGAATATCCGCGCCGGGCCGCAGTCCGGCTATACGCCGAATATCCTGCGGTTCTCCTGGGCCTCAAGGATTGCTCGGAAGATGTAATAATCGATAGGCGTCGTGATCTTGATGTTCTCCGGCCTTCCCTCAACCTCGAAAAGCCGCTCCCCGTAGTGGGCCGCAAGGCTCGCGGTGTCTATAAAGTCGAGCTTCCCGTCAGCCTCCGCAAGACTGTGCAGGAGCGAAAGTTTTCCCAGGCTCATGCACTGCGGCGCCCTCAGGAGATGGCAGCGGCTGCGGTCAAGAATACTCCCCGCGGTTCCGTCGCTGTTCTCATTATAGAAAACCGTCTCCTGTGCCGGAGCTACGGTAAACGCGTTGCCGTTTTCCTCCGCGCAGCGGACAACCCTGCTTATTGTGTCCGGGTCGACGAGGGGCCTTACACCGTCGTGCACAAGTACGAGGGTCTCCGGGGAATACCGCTCCATCGCGGCATTGATCCCGTTTCGTATGGAGGCCTGCCCGGTACTGCCTCCGGGAACCACCGCGCTTACCTTATCCAGCCCGTGCTGCCTGACAAGCCGCTCAAGCAGCGGGATGTAATCCTTAAGACATGCTATGACAATACCGTCAATCGCCGGGTGCTCCTCAAAGCGCTCCAGAGTGTAAAGGATGATCGGCTTGCCGTTGACCTCAAGGAACTGCTTCGGCGTTCCCTCATTATTCATCCTTCTGCCGGTCCCGCCGGCAAAAATCAATGCAATCGCTGACATGTTCAGGATTCTCCAAGATCAAACGGAGCGAAAAACAGGTGCTTCTCGCGCTCTCCGGATTCCGGAATAGAGTTATAGTCGCCGTACAGATTCTTCAGATAACTCTCCGCATCCGCGGGAAGATACTGTTTCCTGCCCTCGAAGGTGCACGGCCTTGCCGGGTAGAAGGTGCTCCGCGGATACAGTTCCCCGAAGAAATACTGCCTCCCGGTAGGTACTGCGACATAGCGGGAATTCGCGCTTCTGCAGCGCTTGTTCCAGCGGTCCCCTGCAATCGTCATGGAATCGATATCCACGCCGGAGATCAGCCGGCCAAGCGCAATCTTTTTCCGTACTGCCCCGGCAAACCCGGGATCGCCGGCGTTCGCCGCGAGTGCGGAGAGCTCCTCCCTGTCCCTGTAAAACTTGCGGCAGGACACAAGAAACCCCCACGCCATACATCCTATGCCGTGGAGAATTCTTAAAGGTGCGAGGTCATAAGTGTTCTCCAGTATGCAGACATCGATGAAGGCACCTGGATCCGGGTTGGCAAAATCCTCCCTGGTCCGCACCGTGGTGCCCTTCCTCCTGATTCTGGGGAACAGAAGACCGTAATTCTTTGTCCTGCCGGGGGCGTGAAGGACATACCGGTCCCCCAGCGCACCTGGAAAAACCTCCGCGAACCGCTCATAATCCGCCCTGGGCATGATGATATCCACGTCGTCGTCCCAGGGGATGATCCTGCCGTCCCGGTACGCGCCAAGCGCGGAGCCTCCTCCCAGAAAAAAGAGGATTCCCTCCCTTTCGCAGATCTCGCTGATCTCCGCGAGCATCCCGGAAAGCAGGTCCTGCAGCGCCTTAAGCTGCTGCGCGTCCAGCTCGATTACGGTACCGGCAGTGTCCGTTTTCCCGCCCGTCCTGTTCTCTCCGCTCTCCGGCGCCGTGCTTCCGGAAGTGCGGTTATCCTTAAGACGCTTCATCGCGTCCGCTGTGGAAAGTGATAGCTTCATCTCAGGTTCCGGCTTACTGGGCCGGCAGTTCTATGGGAAGTCCCGTCGAAGGATCATACCAGACTCCGGTATTCGTGTCCACCACGAGCCCGTTGTCGGGGTTGATCAGGAAACTGCTGTTGTCCGGAGTTCCGGCTGCCGCTCCCTGATCCGGAAGAGGCTCCGCAGGTACTGCCGTGCCGCCCTGGTCCGGAAGAGATTCCGCAGGTACTGCCGTGCCGCCCTGGTCCGGAACGGGCACCGCCTGTGCCGCCGCACCAT